>JAHELX010000752.1 GCA_024643945.1 Anaerolineales bacterium | reverse complement strand
TTTGGTTATTCCGTGTTTTGGTGGCGGCGGCTGCTGCTGTGATGCTAGTATCATGGTTTCTGCCCTGGTGGACTATTGATATCGAAGCGCTCGGTAATGACATAGTCCAAATCCATCCCTGGGGTCTTGCAATGGACGAGCGTTTGGGGGGGTTCGTGGTGCTGCTAAAGGGGGCTGATATGCCGGGTTGGTTCGCCCCGTTTATGTGGGCTTACCTGGGTGTATGTATGATTGCCCTACTGGTTGGCTCATGGGTACAAGGGATACGGGTTGGCATAGCCAATTTCAAGATCAAGCTATCCCAACTGCTTATCGGAGGTGTCGGCTTCTCCTACATCGTCGTTGGTGTTGTCGCTGCAGTCTATGCCTCGATGCGCCTCGGCGCCACTTACGACGTACCTCTCCAAGGGCGTAAATTTCTCGACCTGGGCGAGCCACTGGTGACTTATGTAGATACCCGTCTCCTGTTTGGCTATTATTTGATTTATGTTGCTGCACTTTTGTTCCTGGTTCTAGCCTTACTTCGTGACAAAATCACAGGTGAACCGAAACCTAATGCGTGAAACAACAAGTAAGGCCATGATAGACTACGATGTCATATTGATACATCCACCGGCGATTTATGACTTTCGGGAGAAAGCCGTATTTCCGGGTCCCATAGCGTATACGGTGGGTGGAAGCACCGGGCAGTTCATCATGCCATCGGTTGGAATACTCAGCATAGCCGATTACCTTGATAGAAACGGATACAACGTGCTAGTGGATAACCTGGGTGAGCGAATGATCGCTAGCACGAGTTTTGACGCTGAGATGCATATCGAGAATCTCTCAGCCAAAGTATATGCCATCGGGTTGCATTGGTGTGTTCACTCGCAAGGAGCCATCGAAATAGCCAGATTGTGCAAGAAGCTACATCCTGATGCGATGGTTGTTCTTGGAGGACTTACTGATACTGTTTTTCATGAGGAGATCGTTGGTAACTATGAATTCGTAGACGCAGTTATCCGGGGCGAGGCCGAAAAGCCGTTCCTGTTGCTTATGAACGCGCGGGGACAACATAGGACACTGGAAGGGGTGCCCAACCTAACTTTCCGAGATGCCGGAGGTCAGATCAGAAGTGAGCCGTTGATGGAGCCCAGTGTTGATCTGGACGAATTCGAGTTTACTCGTTTGGATTTACTGGAACCTAAGGGATCCATCTTTACCCCGGGTATGCTGCCCAGTTGGGCCATACCTATTTGTCGTGGCTGCTTACATAATTGTGTTGCATGCGGAGGTTCGGCATACAGCTATAGAACCCATTTAGGAAGGGAACGGCCGGCTTTCAGAAGCCCCGAAAAAATAGTTGAAGACATACGCAAACTCAGCGAACAAGGAGTCGAGCTTGTATTTCTCTTTCAAGACCCACGCATGGGAGGGAAGGAATACTGGCTCAGGTTGCTAACGACATTACAAAACGAGAAAATTCAACTAACCCAGCTAACGATGGAGCTTTTCGATCCGGCCAATGAAGAATACATAAAGGAGCTGTCAAAGATAGAGGTGCCCCTAGTTCTAACTATGTCCTCAGAATCATATGTAGATAGTGTTAGAAGGGCTCACGGGCGAAATTACACCAACAAGGCGTTGTTTAGAACCATAGAACTCTGTAAGCGATATAATATCGCTCTGGGCATCTTCTCAATGGCAGCACTGGCAAACGACACCCCCGAAACGATTAGAGAGACTTGCGAAGGATGGGAACAAATTTGCTCGATGAATCGAAATGGTAATGCACCGGTTGATTACGCCTTTGGACCCATGATTCTCCTTGATCCGGGGTCTCTTGCCTTTGACCTTCCAACGAGTTATGGATACCGCTTGATATTCAAAAACCTTGAGGACTACATTGAAGGTATGTCCCTTCCATCCTGGCACCAATGGATATCCTACGAAACCAAGTGGCTAAACAGGGATTTAATCACAAAACTGATTATCGACTCCCTGGAGTACTCTATTAACCTTAGAGAGAGGTGTGGCTTCTATAGCCGGTACGAGGCAGCTACAGCGCGTTTTTGCTTTGTAGAAGCCGGCAAAGAGACAGTGGCCGTGGTGAACGAGGCGATGAACATTCGCGATGAACGTGAAAGATCAAAGAGACTGAAATCGTTTAGCGAGTTCTTGGATAGCAAGCTAAGGGAAATATCTGCCCAAATTCAATAGGCTTGCGATTTTAAGGTAGTGGAAAGGAGGGTTTCCATGCCCCAGCTTGGTCCGCTGGAATTGTCGCTCATTCTGCTCCTGATCTTGTTTGTCTTTGGGGTGGGCAAGTTGCCCGAGCTTGGCGGGCTCATCAACAGAGGGATACGGGAGTTCCGCAAGTCCCAGTCAGAGTTAGAAGAGCAGGCCAGGTCCGTCCAGGCGCAGAAGGAAGCCGAGAAAAAGGCTGAATGAGGTGCTATCCATGCTCGGGTTGGGACTTGACCAACTCGTGGACGTGTTGACCCGCCTGGAGAGCCGGGCCATACGCGTCTACCCCCGGCCATGTGCGAAGTAGCCTTTGCCTGCCCAGCGTATCTGGCGGCTCGGCCCGGCGATGCTACCTAGCCAAGAAACGAATAGTAAGTTCTCTCCGAGCCCTCAAGCCTACAGCTTTGCCGCTATGGCTTGGTGGGCCGGACCCTGAGCGTATCTCAGGGTGCCGTCACGTGGCTGCAAGGTGACGGCCGTGGGTGGGGATGGAAACGCCCCTGCCTCCGCGTGCTTGGAAAGGAGAAACGGCTTGCTGATTCATTGCAGCGGGCCATCGAGCCGGATCGCCGGTCTTCCACCGAGGAGGCCGGCGATTTGTGTTCAGAGACTCTGTCGGGAGGATATGATGCAACCATTCGACGAGCTACTTGCTGATGCGGAGGTCATGCATGGCGGCCACGCCTGCCCCGGTCAGGTGCTCGGTGTGCGGATGGCGATACGCGCCTGCCGGGAGCTGGGCATCGAAGAGCCAGAGCAGGACAAACGGCTCATCGTCTTCGTGGAGATTGACCGCTGTGCCGCAGATGCCATCGCCGCCGTGACCGGCTGTCGCCTGGGCAAACGCACCCTTAAGCATGTGGACTATGGCAAGATGGCAGCGACCTTCGTGAACACGCAGACCGGCCAGGCAGTGCGAGTAGTGGCACTCGAGAGCAGCCGGGACCAGATCTGGCGCTATGCCCCGCCCGGGCTGGCAAAACACGAGGCCCAACGGGAGGCGTACAAGGTCATGCCAGACGACGAGCTGTTCGTCGTACAAAACGTAGTGGTGGATT
>JAHELX010000120.1 GCA_024643945.1 Anaerolineales bacterium | reverse complement strand
AGCGGTTGAGCAGGTCTATGGGACGCATCTGCTGGCGGCCAAAGTCGTCGATCAGGAACATGCCGCCGTTGGCCTTCATTTGCAAGGGGGCTTCGTAGAATTTGGAGACCGGGTCGAAGCGAAGGTCCAAACTGTCCAGCTTCAGTTCGCCGCCTGTAATCACGACCGGCCGCCGATACTGGCGCCAACGCGGGTCGATTTGCGTCTGATTCTCGTACTCCGATCTCACCTCGCGATGTACCAGTTGGTCGTACAACTGGATGATGTAACCGCTGATGGTCATGGCGTAAGGCAGCCAGATGGGGTCAGCGCCGGCGACCAGCATGGCCACCGCCTGGGCGATGGTCGTTTTGCCGTTGCCCGAGGGCCCATAAAGAAAGACGGAGGTGCCGCTGTTGAGAGCGGGGCCAATGCGCCGGTGGAAGTCGGCAGGTAAAATCAGGTGGCTGAGTGCCTCCTGGACAAGCTCCGGCCTCACCTTTTCCCGGTGAGCCTGCCAGAGGATGGCCTGGTTGTATTTCTCCAAGGGGACGGGCGCCGGTCCAACATATTGGGAGCGCTCGAAGGCATCGCGCGCCCGCCCTTTGCCTTCGTCAGTAATGCTGTATAGATAGCTGCGTCGTCCCAACTTGCCCGTGGAGCGGGGGACTTCGACCAGGTGTTCCTGCTGCAGATGTACCAGGATTTCGTCCAGCACTCTAAAAGGAAGACGCACGACTTCTTCGATGCGGGTCGCGCTGGTGTCTCCCTCGAGAAACAGGAGGCGCAGGATGATATCGGTTACAATTCCCTGGGGGACATCCAGTTCCTCCAGATTAGCAGGCGGGATCAACAGAGATTGGATGTTTTGACTCACGGCTCTCTCCTGGCATATTGAACTGGCTGTGGCAGCCGTATCATGGTTCAATTGAATCTTACCCTATTTTACATGGTCTGGCAAGTAATTTGAAGGGCCCGATGGGGGTAAATAGTCCTATCGTCTCATATTTGCTCCCCGGTTGATGCTTGACAAAGGCGCTTCGGTCGTGGTATGCTAGTGCCTCATCAAAGTGATTTTGATAAGTTAGATTCGGCCTCGAGGGCGTAATCTGTATCACATCATAATCCCTGTGATGGGGTACTAGTGCCTTGTTACAATAATCGTGATGAATCAGGCTCAGCCCTCGTGGGGAGGTCTTGGGTTTATCACAATCCCTGTGACGAGGTACTGGCGGCGGTTATGTGGTTGTGGCCGCGTATTGCGTGTTCGTCGTTCGTGAAGGAGCTGATCGTGACTGAGTTACTGCAATATTGGGTAGGCTTCAGCCGGGTGCCCGGGATTGGGCCGGTCAGATTGCGCGCCCTGTTGGACCATTTTGGAGACGTACGCCAGGCCTGGGAAGCCTCGGTCGCCACGCTGCAGGCACTTGGGTTCGACCGTCGTACCATCGAAACCTTTGTTACCTTGCGCAGTAAAATGGACCTGGCAGCCGAGTTGGAGCGGGTGTTTCAACTCGGGGTGACGATATTGACTTGGGATAGCCCCAATTATCCCTCCTTGCTCAGGAACATCCCCGACCCTCCGCCAGTGCTTTACATTAAGGGCAAGTTGTTGCCACGCGATGAATGGGGGTTGGCGGTGGTGGGCACGCGGCGCGCAACTGTTTACGGACGAGAGGCGACGCGCAGCTTGGTGGGTGGGTTGGCGGCCGGCGGTGTCACCATTGTCAGTGGGCTGGCTTACGGCATTGATACCTTCGCGCATCGGACAGCCCTGGAGGCAGGGGGGCGCACGATCGCTGTGCTGGGCAGTGGTGTGGACATAATGTATCCAGCGGAGAATCGCAAGCTGGCCGACCTCATTACCAGTAACGGGGCCGTAGTCAGCGAATATCCCTTGGGTACTCAGCCTGAGGGGGGCAACTTTCCCCGTCGCAATCGCATCATCAGCGGGCTAAGCTTGGGTGTGCTGGTGGTCGAAGGGTCGAAGCGCAGCGGCGCCATGATCACCGCTGATTACGCAGCCGAACAGGGGCGCGAGATTTTCGCGGTTCCCGGCAACATCTTGAGTCCGAAGAGCGCTGGTCCGAACCAACTGATCCAGCAGGGAGCTAAACTGGTCACCACCATCGGCGACATTTTGGAGGAGCTAAACCTGACGATGGTCACCGAACAGGCCGAGGCACGCGAGATTATCCCGGATAACGAGATAGAGGCGGTGTTGCTGGAGCATCTATCGGCGGAGCCGATTCACGTGGATGAACTGGGGCGCGCCACGGGCCTGCCTATCAGCCAGGTGGCCAGCACGTTGACGTTGATGGAACTCAAGGGTAAAATCCGCCAGGTGGGCGGGATGAATTACGTAATTGCCCGCGAAGCCGGCATGCCCTATGTCGTGGAGTAACGGGTTGACATCTCAGACACAGAAAGGAACTCAAAGGTGAGTAACTTCTATGCACTCATTATGGCCGGCGGTAGTGGCACCCGGTTGTGGCCACTCAGCCGGCAGAATCGGCCCAAGCAGGCGATTGAGCTCATTGACAACCGGACGATGTTTCAACACGCGGTAGACCGCCTGGACACTCTTCTGCCACCGGAGCAGGTGCTGGTGGTCACAGCCCGCGACTACGTCGAGGTGTTGGCGGCACAGGTGCCCAACGTCCCGCGCGAGAATTTCATCGTCGAGCCCATGGCGCGGGGCACCGCCGCGGCCATTGGTCTGGCCGCCCTGCATCTAAAGCGCCGGGACCCGGATGCCGTGATGGCCGTCCTTACGGCCGACCATTACATCCGCTACGTGGACAAATTCCGGCGTGTGTTGACAGCAGCGGTCCAGGTGGCGGGCGAGGGGTACCTAGTTACCTTGGGCATCGAGCCGAGCTTCCCGTCCACCGGCTTTGGCTACGTCTGCCGTCGTGAACGAATCGGCGCGATGGGTAGCTTCGACGTGTATGCAGTGGACAGTTTTGTCGAAAAACCAAATGCAGCCCGGGCCGTCGAATTCCTGGAGACTGGCCTTTACAGTTGGAACAGCGGCATGTTTATCTGGCAGGTGAGTCGTATTATGGCCGAGTTTGCCCAACAGATGCCAGCTCTGTATGGCCAATTGCAGAAGATTGAAGCCGCTCTGAACACGCCCCGCCAGGCGGAGGTTTTGGCGGAGGTATGGCCCCAGGTCCGTAAAGAGACCATAGATTATGGGATCATGGAAGGGGCTGAGGACGTGGCTGTCATCCCGGTGGATATCGGCTGGACCGACATCGGCGATTGGGCGGCCATCTACGAGTTACATCGGCCTGATGAGACGGGCAATGTCGTCGTCGGCGCTGACCACGTCGGCGTGGGTACGCGCTCCTCTTTCATCCAGGGCGGCAAGAAACTCATCGCCACTATCGGCCTGGAGGACATGATTATCATAGACACTGACGATGCGATTCTCATCTGTACCCGCGAGCGTGCACAGGATGTGAAGGTGCTCGTAGAGCAGTTGGAGAAGACTGGCAGGACTGGACTTCTGTGAGATTGAGCCTGGCCGGTTGGCAGCAATTTTGACATCAAATTCACTCAGGGAGTAGTGTAGTAATAATGACTGATGAACCTGTTGTAGCTTATTGCGTAAAATGTCGAGAAAAGCGCGAAATGCAAAACCCGCAGCCAGTCTACACGGCAACTGGTACGCCTGGCACACGCGGCGTCTGTCCGGTCTGTGGGACGACCATGTTCAGGATGGGGGCCACTCCGGCCCACGAGGGGCTGCCCAAGCCGGAGGTCGTTGCCCGCCCGGCTAAGAGCCGGCGGGCCCCTCGAGGGAAGAAGGGTCCCTCCAAGTCTAAGCGAGGAGGCCGGTTGGTCATTGTCGAGTCACCGGCCAAAGCGCGGACAGTGGGAAAATTCCTGGGACGGGATTATGTGGTCAAGGCCTCAGTGGGACATGTACGTGACCTGTTGCGTTCACAGCTTTCGGTTGACGTCGAGAATGACTTTGCACCCAAATACCGGGTGCCCAAAGAAAAACGGCAGGTGGTCAACGAGTTGAAAGCTGCCGTCAAAAACACGGACGAAGTGTATCTGGCGACCGACCCTGACCGGGAAGGGGAGGCGATTGCCTGGCACCTGATGGAAGCCACTGGCATTGATGGGGAGCGAGCACGGCGTGTTGTCTTTCACGAGATCACCAAAAATGCTGTGGCCGAGGCCTTTGCTCATCCTCGGAGCATCGATATGCGCCGGGTCAACGCCCAACAGGCGCGGCGAATTCTCGATCGATTGGTAGGATATAAAATCAGTCCTCTCCTCTGGCGAAATGTACGCAGTGGCACCTCGGCGGGACGAGTGCAGAGTATTGCCTTGCGGCTCATCGTGGAGCGGGAACGGGAGATTGCAGCCTTCGTGCCGGAGGAATATTGGTCTATTGAGGCCGAACTGGCCAAACGTATTCCTAGCCGACTGTCGTTCGTCGCCAAACTGATGAAGATTCGGGGCGAGAAGGTAGATCTGAAGAACGAACAGGATACCCACCTCATCGTCGAGGAATTAGAGCGATCCACTTATGTAGTGGCTGACGTGCGCCGGGGAGAGCGAAAACGAAGACCGGCGCCGCCCTTCATTACCAGTACGATGCAGCAAGAGGCCTCGCGGCGGCTGGGCTTTACTGCCCGGCGCACGATGCGCACCGCACAGCAGCTTTACGAGGGCATCGACTTGGGCCGGCAGGGTACGGTGGGGCTTATCACCTATATGCGTACGGATAGCCCCTACGTTGCTGCCGTAGCCCAGGCGGAGGCTCGAGATCTCATCGCCCAACGTTACGGCAAAGACTATCTGCCTCCCAAACCGCCGCAATATAAAACCCAGGCCAAAGGTGCCCAGGAAGCGCACGAGGCCATCCGACCCACCAGCGTTTTTCGCGAGCCGAGCGCTGTCAAACCGTTTCTCACCCGCGAACAATACCGGCTGTACACTCTCATATGGCAACGTTTCGTCGCCAGTCAGATGGCACATGCCGTCTACGATACGATGTCTGTGGATGTGATCGCGGATAGCGAATGGCAGTTCGCCCATTCTCAGCTTGTGTCCGCTGATCAACTGTCTGCCATCAGCCGTCAGCCCAAGTACCTCTTCCGTGCCAGCGGTTCCCAGATCAAGTTTCCCGGTTTCCTGGCCGTTTACGAAGAGACTCGCGACGAAGACGCCGCCGCTGACGAAGAGGCTGGCGCGATCCTGCCCGACCTGGATGCCGGCGAGATCGTGGATTTGGTACAACTGATGCCAGAGCAACATTTCACCCAACCACCGCCGCGCTACACCGAGGCGACGCTAGTTCGCACCCTGGAGGAATACGGTATTGGTCGGCCCAGTACCTACGCGCCCATCATCTCTACCATCCAGGACCGGGGCTATGTGGAGCGGATAGACCGCCGCCTGCATCCGACTGAACTGGGTTTCATCGTCAACGACTTGGTGGTCGAGCATTTTCCAGACATCGTAAATGTGGGCTTTACTGCTCAGATGGAGGAGGATTTGGACCTCATTGCCCGGGGCAAACGGGAGTGGGTGCCGGTTCTGCGCGAGTTCTATGAGCCCTTTGAGCGTGAGGTCAGACGGGCGGAACAAACGATGGAAAAGGTTTCTGTGGCCGACCAGCCGACCGGCGAAAAATGCGAGAAGTGCGGCCACGATATGGTCATCAAATGGGGCCGCTATGGCAAATTCATCGCCTGCTCTAACTTCCCGACCTGTCGCAATACCAAACCCTATTTGGAGAAGATTGGCGTGACGTGCCCCAAGTGTGGCGGCGACTTGGTTGAGAAACGCAGTCGCAAAAATCGCCTCTTCTACGGCTGCTCCAACTATCCCAAGTGTAGATTTGTCAGTTGGAAAAGGCCTTTGCCCCAGCCATGCCCTGTCTGTGGTGGCCTGCTGGTGGTGAAAAATAAACGATGGGCGCAGTGTATCAACTGCGAGGAGCAGGTGGCTATGGAGAAGTTGCCTGACGAGAGTGAATCCCGGCCAGAAAAGGCTTCACAGCAGAAGGAAATGGAGGCAATACCCGAATGAGGCTGGCACGCTTGCGCGGATTGATGGCTGAAGCAGCCTTGGATGGCATGCTGATCACCCAGCCCGAGAATCGACGTTATCTATCGGGCTTCACCGGCTCGGCCGGGGTACTCATCATCACTGCCGAGTGGCAGGCGATTGCCACCGACTTTCGCTACTACGAACAGGTACACGCTCAATGCCCTGATTGGAATCTAATAGAAGTCGGCTACGACTTTGAGGGCAGGATGCTGGATGTGCTGCGTACCTTGAAACTGGGGGCACGGTCGCTAGGTTTTGAGGCAGAGCATGTGTCAGTGGACCAGTACAACCGCTGGGTGCGGGCCTTGAAAGGGCGTATCAAGCTGGTTCAAACGACCCATTTCGTCGAGGACTTGCGCATGTCCAAGGACGAAGGGGAATTTCAGGCGATCAAGCGGGCGGTGGCGCTGGCCGACGAGGCACTGGCTTATATCTACGACTGGATGCAGCCGGGGATGACTGAAAAGCAGGTTGCGTGGGAGTTGGAGTCCTATATGCGGACCCATGGGGCGTCGGCGCTTTCGTTTGAGATTATCCTTGCTTCGGGGCCTAATGGGGCGTTGCCTCACATCCACGCGGGTGACCGGGTCATCCAGGCCGGCGAGCCGGTGGTGATGGACCTGGGCTGCGTGGTAGATGGTTATTGCTCCGATGTAACCCGCACCGTCTGTCTAGGCCAGCCGAAAGACGATAACTATCTAAAGGCGTGGAACCTGGTCCTCGAGGCGCAGGAGGCGGCTGAAGCCGGCTTAAGGGCTGGCATCACTGGCGTGGAAGGCGACAAGTTGGCGCGTGACATTATCGTCGGAGCTGGCTATGGAAATTACTTTGGCCATGGCCTGGGGCATGGTGTAGGACTGGCGATTCACGAAGATCCCAGGTTAGGCTTTACGTATTCGGGCGAGGTCCCGGTTGGGTCGGTGGTCACCGTAGAACCGGGTGTTTATCTCCCTGGTTGGGGGGGCGTTCGCATTGAGGATATGGTCGTGATGCGCGAAGGGGGTGTGGAGATTTTGACAGGCGCGGGCAAGGTGCCGGTGCTCGACCGGTGATATGTGATTCGGACTTGTGCGAAAGTCAAATTTATGGTAAAATACATTAAGTAAAGTTATTGCCCTGTCCTGCTTTTGCCTAAGGAGTGCAACCCATGAGCGCATCGACCAACACTCGGTTAATAAGACAGGTATCGGTGGGCGCTGTTATTGGACTTATTGTAGGGATTCTCATCGGTTTGCTCATTGGTTGGAGGTTGTGGCCGGTCCAGTACAAGGAGGCCTACACTTACCAGCTTGTTGACCAGCAAAAGGAGCAATATGTAGCAGCCGTCGCCGATTCGTATAACCTGACAAAACAGGTTGGGGTAGCTCAGCAGCGATTCGAGGGCTGGACGACCGAGGAGAAGGTGAGTGCCCTGGCCCAACTCTTCGCCGCGGACCAGGCGCAGGGCAAAATGCAAGAGGCTGAACGGGTGGCCGAGCTAGCTGCCGAGTTGCAGCGTGCCGAGGGCTGGAACCCAACTGTTGTTAACCATGTTCTCAGCCAGATGGCCAGCACTTACGTCGAACAGGGTGAGAGCGGTAAAGCTCAGGCGGTGTCCCTCTTCGCTGGCGCCTTGGGGTCATCGGTGGCGCCGTCCCAGGTCCCGGTTTCTACTCCGGCTCCAATCCCAATTGTGGGAAATGTGGGCACGTTGCTGGGGCTGTGTGGGTTCTTGTTGCTGCTCCTGGTTTTCTTTCTGGCTGTGTTGATCCTTAGGCGTGGCGGGCTTGGCAGGCAGGCAGTCGTGCAGAGAACCGAAGCCGAACCGGCAGTCGCCGGCCCGGTGCCGCTGCTCCGAAAGGCGAGCAGTTATACCCTTGGGATGGATAACTTCGACGAATCGTTTGCCATTGAAACGGAGGGCAATGAGTGGCTAGGTGAGTGTGGTATGGGGATTTCGGAGTCGCTCAATGGCGGCACGCCCCGACGAGTGGTAGCCTTTGAGGTTTGGCTTTTTGACAAACCTAACACTCGCACCGTCACTAAGGTATTGATGAGCGATTTCGCTTACAATAACGAGACGTTACGAAATAAGCTTGCTTCCCGAGGAGATCCTGTCCTGGCGACGTCGGGCGGAACGTTTACACTGGAAACCCCTGCCCTCACAGTCCAGGCTCAGATCACTGAGATAACGTACGGCGAGAGTACGCCTGCTTTTGGTTACTTCAACAACTTGTCAGTAGCGCTGACTGTCTATCGAAAGCTTGAAGCCAACACGAGCAATGGTGCGCCGACGTTACCTCGAATTGGGGTGTCACAGTAAAATAGGGTGGAGCAGCCTTTCCAGGCTGCTCAGATGGGTTAGAAAGCCCGCCCCATCACTTTTCAGGAACCTTCGAAGACTGACACGGTAAACACACGGGTGAATATCCAGGGCCGTCGACAAGGCGGCCTTTTCACACCTTACAATGCGGACTTTGAGTCTGCATTAGACTCTTGCCATCGGGTCGAACAGCTTTTGGTATTCTTGCAATGCATAGCGGTCAGTCATACCCGCGACGTAATCGCACACGACGCGCTGAAGCGTCTCGCTTTCAAGGCGGGCCTGGGTCTCCCAGGGGAGGAGCATTGGGTCTGCCACGTACAGGTGAACGAGCTGCGTGAGAAAGCGATGAGCTTTACTGGCCATGCGCATTACTCGCCAGTGTCGGTAGAGATTCTTATAGAGAAAGTCTTTGAGCTCGCGGTTCTTGGCTTGCATTGCCTCCGAGTGTGTCACCACGTTGGAGGGCAGGCTCCGAACGTCATCTACTGACTGGACGTTGCTGGCCTTTAGCATTTCATCCGTCGCCTGTATCAAGTCCGTCACATGTTTGCCTACCAGCCGCCGGATGACCCGGTGGCGATCCATCTCGGAGAAACCTGTGCCGGGACCAATTCCCAGTTCACGGGTTACCTGTTGCCAGATGGTCAAGTCAGCGGCCTCCAATTGGTCAAAGGTGATCATTCCGGAGCGGAGCCCGTCGTCCAGATCAGCGGTGCTGTAGGCGATTTCGTCGGCGGCGTTCACAATTTGACACTCGAGCGTACCCCGCTTGTCTGGATCATAAGCAAGGGCCAGGCCTCGGTCGTATTCAGATTCGTGTTTCATAATTCCCTCGCGTACTTCCCACGACAAGTTCAGGCCGTAAAAATCTGGGAAGCGACGTTCCAGCTTTTCCACAATGCGCAGACTCTGGTGGTTGTGGTCAAAGCCGCCGTGATCTGCCATCAATTCATTAAGGGTTTCTTCGCCACTGTGGCCAAAGGGGCCGTGCCCCAGGTCGTGGGCCAGGCAAATTGCCTCCGTCAGGTCTTCATTGGCGCGTAAAGCGCGGGCAATGGTTCGCCCGATTTGGGCGACTTCGATGGTATGCGTGAGGCGCGTGCGATAATAATCGCCTTCGGTGATAATGAAGACCTGGGTCTTGTACTCCAACCGCCTGAAGGCGGTGGTATGGATGATGCGGTCCCGGTCACGCTGGTAGACAGTTCGATAAGCGTGCTCGTCTTCGGGGTATTCCCGCCCGCGCGAGTCGCGGCATTTCATTGCGTAGGGAGCCAGTCGTTCAGCTTCCTGTTGCTCAAGTTCTTCTCGCCACATGATCATAGGGTCACCTCCAGTGAATATCAAATTATAATACCCATAGGCGTTGGGTATAAGATGTGTGTCCTATTGCCAACAGCGCAGATGCATGCCATAATAATGTCGTAGCAAAGCTAACCCTATACGAGGGGGAAGAGTCTTTAAATGGCCGACGCCGAAGTTCCTCTCAGCGAACGCGAGATCGAAGTTTTGCAACTGGTCGCCACCGGAGCCGCCAATCAAGAAATTGCACGCGACTTGGTGATTAGCGTCAACACTGTCAAGGTCCACCTGCGCAATATCTTCGAAAAGTTGGGTGTTCAGTCGCGTACTGAGGCTACACTTTACGCCATCAGGCAGGGCTGGGTGACAGTGGACGGTGTGGAAACCGCCGTAGCTGAGGCGTCCAGTGAGAGTGCAGCAGCACTCGCTGCCCCTGTCGCATCGCCAGAGCCACTCGCCTGGTGGCAACGCGTGTATGGGTTGGCCGCCCTGTCGTTGGCGTTGATCCTCTTGCTTTTGCCTGCCCTTGGGCGCAAGGAACAGGCCGCAGCCGCTGCAAATCCTATTTCCGACCGGCCCGCGTCAGGTCCCGCGTCGCTCCGCGCTGAAACGTCACGCTGGACGCACCTCGCCGACTTGCCTACGTCCCGCACGCGTTTGGCGCTGGTGGCTTACAACGGGCGACTCTTCGCCATCGGCGGCGACCGGGAAACCGGCGTCACCGGCCAGGTGGAGATGTATTCGCCCGATACCGACAGTTGGTCTGCCGGTGCGCCCAAACCCACGCCGGTTTCAAACATTGGAGCTGCGGTGGTGGGGGGGCGCATCTATGTACCTGGGGGCTGTATCGGTCTAACCGGTTTAACCGACCGATTGGAGATCTACAGCCCCGCGGACAATGCTTGGACCCAGGGAGCTTCACTACCCAGCCCTTTGTGCGCCTACGCTCTGTCCACGGTTGACGAGAAGGTCTATCTCATTGGCGGCTGGGATGGCCAGAGCTTTGTTAACCAGGTGCTGGTTTATGATCCGACCCAGGATGTCTGGACAGAACGACAACCGATGCCCGCCGCCAGGGGATTTGCAGCTGCCGGTGCCATCCAGGGAGTGGTTTACGTGGTTGGTGGCTACGATGGCATTCAGGAATTTGCCGACACCTTTGCCTATAACGTTGCGAGCGACACCTGGACGGAGTGCGCACCTATGGGGGTCGGGCGTGGAGGTCTCGGCGTCGCCGTGATCAGCAATAAATTGTACGCCATTGGCGGTGGCTGGGAAAACTATTTGGCCACAAATGAGCGCTATGACCCCGGAAGTGATACCTGGAGTGCCTTCGAGTCTCCAATGTTGGGAGAATGGCGAAACTTGGGCGTCGCGGCCTTGGGTACACAAATCTACGCAGTCGGTGGCTGGAATGGGGGCTACTCAGGGGTAAACCAGGCCTATCAGGCGCTATTTCGCATCATTCTGCCGGTGGCGCAGTGACGTTAGCCCAGTGCCTTTTATCGTTCTTTATGGGCATGTGCCCTGCTTGATCTGCTCGCCAGGATGAATTCTGCAACTTGGCTTATAATACCCGCACGTAGGTATAGGTTAAAGTGCTGGCTCAGCCATTTTCTTGAGCTTCTCGACTGCCTCGTACCAGGTGATCTGAGATAATCCCAATTTCTTGCGCAATCGTTCCGGGTCCACCCCGCTCCGAAAATCCCGCACTGCGCACGTCCAGCGCAGCATCTCAAACGAAATGCCACCTTTCAGGCCAGCGAGCTGGGCTGTGTCACGCAAAACATATTCCAGGTTGCGAGCGGTACATTCAAAGAGATTCTGGCGCGGCTGGTAGGCTGCCAGGTAGCGATCTAGCGTCGGCATCAGGTCTGGAGACAGGGCCAGCTTGCGCTCTTTATGATGCATGCGGGGGTTGTTGTAGCGAATATAGAGCACCGGCGCTTTGGAGTTCGAGCGGTCTATGTCGTTGAGGGCGATAGCTACACATTCGCCCTTCTTGATACCGGTTTGCAGCAACAGGCTGACCAGAAGATGGGGGCGCGGGTCGGAGCTCTCGCCCGTCATCAACTTTCGTGTGGTGGCCAGCAGTTGCAGCACCTGGTCGTCATGTAGGATTTGTGGCATGGGGGTGGCGACGCGGTTGTGAAGGATGGGAGCAGCCGGGTCTCGCGGCAGCACGTCGATCTCGTGCAGCCAGCTAAAAAAAACTTTGAGCGTGGTCACGCGCCTGGCATAGGTTTTGGGGCTGCACGGAACGCCCCGATAATGGAGCATCCAGGTGAGAAAGTCGTTCAATTCCCGGGTACCGAACTGGTTGATGGGTACGTTAGGGCCGCTATGCTTGCCCAACAGGCGCATATCGGCCAGGAAGGCTTTGATGGTGTTTTCAGAGAATCCCTGACGTAGCATGTGGTCGTGGAAAGCGCCAATAGCTGCATTCAGTGAAGACGTGCTGTGGATCGGCCTGGTTTCGGCTACGACTGGCCCTTTTTCACCATGCACCCCTTTTTGGGGAAAGAGCGGCAACTGTTCAGCTCGTTGGGGGAATCTTGCTCTCTGCGAGGACTGCGCCTCCTGCGAGGACTGCGCCTCCTGCGAGGACTGCGCCCCCTGCGAGGACTGCGCCCCCTGCGAGGACTGCGCCCCCTGCGAGGACTGCGCCCCCTGCGAGGACTGCGCCCCCTGCGAGG
>JAHELX010000119.1 GCA_024643945.1 Anaerolineales bacterium | reverse complement strand
TGCAGTAATTCATGAACGCACAATCTATCGTTCGACCGGCTAAACCACGCCAGACAGCCCAGATATACCTGGCTGACGGCCGCATCTACGAAGCGGCCGTCGGCACAACTTTGGAAACATACATCAAAGCCATTGACTTCGACCTGCCAGCACCTGTCGTCGCAGCGCACATCAACGGAGAATTACGTGAATTAACGTATCATATTGTCACCGACTCGGATGTAATACCCATTACTATCGCTGACAGCGATGGGATGCGCATTTACCGCCGCTCATTGGCCTTCTTGATGATAAGCGTCGCCGAGGAACTCTTTCCTGACGCGCACGTCGTCATAGACTACGCTCTCAATTTCGGCAGTTTCTACTGCGAGGTGAAGGGACGTGCCCTTTTTACCCCCGACGAGCTGACACGTATCGAGGCACGCATGCGGGAGTTGGTAGAAGCCGACATCCCCATCGGGAAAAAGCGTGTCCCTCTCGACGAAGCCCTGTCTTATTTCGAGACCAGGGGTCACACCGACAAGATCAAGCTGCTCAAGACGCGTAAAAAAGACTATCTGACCCTGTACACTCTGGGAGAGGCCCAAGATTATTACCACGGCTATATGGTACCCTCCACTGGCTATCTCCAGAAATTCGCACTGCGGCCCTACGGTCCGGGGTTTGTGCTACAATATCCCCGGCGCGAACTGCCAACCATCATTCAAGAGCCGGTTGAATACCCCAAGTTGGTGGCCGTCTATAACGAGTATGGCGAGTGGATGGAGGTGATGGGTATCTCCGACGTCGGGACGCTCAACGAGGCAAATGAGACGGGCCGCATGCGCGAGGTGATTCTGGTATCGGAAGCGTTGCACGAACAACGCATCGCCCGTATCGCCTCCGACATTGCCGAGCAGCATCCCCACGTGCGCATGGTGCTCATCGCCGGTCCGTCATCGTCAGGCAAGACGACCTTCTCCAAGCGTCTCTCAATCCAACTGCTGGCCAATGGTATCCATCCAATCGCCCTGTCCCTCGACGATTTCCTGGTCAATCGAGAAGACACGCCCCGAGACGAGCATGGCGACTATGATTTTGAGTCTCTGTATGCGCTGGACCTGTCGCTCTTCAACGACGTGCTCTTAAGGTTAATGGACGGGCATGAGGTAACGTTGCCCCATTACAACTTTGTCACTGGTCGGCGCGAGACGGGTGACACCATTCACATCAGCCGCGGTCATGCGATCATCGTCGAGGGGATTCACGGCATGAACCCGGAGCTGGTGCGCGACATCCCCCCCCGACACATTTACCGGGTATATGTGTCGGCGTTGACGCAGCTCAACATGGATCAACATAACCGAGTGCCGACGACTGACACCCGGCTGCTGCGACGCATTGTGCGCGATGCTACCTATCGCGGCTATTCTGCCAGCGACACGATCAAACGTTGGGACAGCGTACGTCAGGGGGAGAAGCGGTGGATCTTTCCCTTCCAGGAGCATGCGGACGTGATGTTCAACTCGGCGCTGGTCTACGAGCTAGCCGTCCTCAAGCCCTTTGCTGAGCCGCTGCTGTTGCAGGTGAAGCCACGCAAGCCGGAACACATCGAGGCCAAGCGTATGCTGTCCTTCCTCGAGTGGTTCATTCCCGCCACCCCCGACCTGATCCCCGACAATTCTATCTTGCGGGAGTTCATCGGGGGCTCGATCTTGCGGGACTATGTATCCTAGTACCCTGTCAACGGTGATTTGATCCCACCTTAAATTGATGGCTTGGCGAGGATGTTGATCCAGGAGCCGGGTTTTATGGGCGAACCCGGCTCCTGGCATTTCAGGTTGAGACCACTTATCAAGGCTGAGTCGTTTCTGTGGGGGTTGGGGTTGGCGTTGACGTTTCGGTGGGGGTTGGGGTTGGCGTTGATGTTTCGGTGGGCTCCGGCGTGTTGGTCAGCGTAGGGGTAGGCGTATGGGTAGGTATGGGCGTATGGGTGGGTGTAGGTGTATTAGTAGGTACGGGCGTCTTTGTCGGCGTGTTGGTGATGGTCGGCGTGGGTGGGAAAACCTCGATTTCGACCTTCAGCTTGGTTTCTTCCCCAGAGTTGAGCACCACCTTAAGGGTGTAGGTCTTAGTCTCCTTGGGACAAACCTCTTTTGAGCCTTGCCAGTCCACTTCCTTGTCATTCAGATAGATGGCCCGCGCATCGTCGGCAATCCAAAACAGGGTAGCGCACTCACCAGCCACTAGCGCGTCGTCGTTGGTATCAAAGACCAGCCGCACTGGTTGGGGTGAAGGGGTCCAGGTGGGGGTGGCAGCAACAGGCGGCGGGGCGGGTGGATTGGAGACGGATGGGGTGCTGGTGGGTTCAGGAGTGGGAGTAGGCCAGGCGGGGAGCGTGGGCGACGGCGTGGGAGTAGGACCCGGCGTCCAGGTAGGAACCGGGGTGGCGCTGGGTCGGGGAAGAGGCGTGAAAGTTGGCGTCCAGGTAGGAGGATAAGGCGAAGACAACGGCTCTTCAGGAGGTGGTCCAGCGGGCAGTTGTGGAGGCTCGGCGCGCACCGTTTGCAGCACATCAGCCGCCATCACAATGCCCAGGGTATACACGGTAAGCACCGCCATACCCAAAATGAGCAACGCGATCACTTGTTGACGAGACATAACACACACTCCATCTTATTATGTCTAGAGTGGTTTATGTCTATTATACCACAGTTTATGGAAAGTTGTCCAGTGGCAAGATCTTCCCCATTTGGGCCACACTCTCCAGTACCACGTGGGCTCCAGCCCGCTCCAGCTCATCCTGCTGGCCAAAGCCGCTCAAGACTGCCACCGCCCAGGCGTTGGCCGCCCGCGCCGAGCGGACATCGGTTGTGGTGTCACCTACCATGGCGCAGCGACAAGGAGGCAGGCCCAGCTTTTCGGCAGCAAAGCGGATAGGGGCAGGGTGAGGCTTGAGACGGCGGGTGCTCTCGCGGGTGACGGCCAGGTCAAACAGATGGACCAAGTTGTGCTGGCCCAGAAAAGCGTCGACGTCACGGCGACCTCGTACAGTGACGATTGCCAGGCGATAGTGCCGAGACAGTGCATGGAGCACCCTATCTGCGCCAGGGATCAGGGGGAGGTCTTGCCGGGAATGCAACCCTCGCCAGCGGCGCAGCGTGTCGCCAATGGCAAAGATATTGTCATCCAATCCCAGCATATCAAAGAGGGTCATCAGAGCATTGCCTGGCGTCTCGGCCCACATTACCAGCCGGCGGGCCGGGGCAGTGGGGGCAAAGGGGACGAAACGAGCCAGGGGGGCCAGATAGCGGGCCAACGACCTGACCACCTGATCATCGGTGTCTATGAGCGTGCCATCTAAGTCAAAGAGAATCGCTTCGATGGCGGCTGGATCGAGAGAGGTCATACAGCCTCGCGCTAAGACGTTTCGGCAGGGGCCCTGGCTTCGGCCTCTTGCTCGGTCTCTGATGCTGGCTGGACGGCAGACTGTCCTTCTTGCGGTAGCACGTAAGGTTCCAGATCCAGCAACCGCCGGTAGATGTAGCTGCCGAGCACACGCAGGCTGGCAAGGGTAGGAGCAGCCAGCAATAGGCCCAATACACCGCCAATGCTGGCACCGGCGATCAGGCCTACAATGACTACTACTGGCGACAGGTGCATACGCCCTCCGATAATGCGGGGGATGAGGAAGTTGATGTCTACCTGGGCGATGGCAACATAGATCAGGACCACGATCACAGCCAACCAAACATTGCTAACCGGCAGGTAACTCCCTTCGATGAAGGCGACAGAGACGCCCACGATAGCGGACACAGTATGGCCGATATTGGGCACGAGTTCGGCCACGGCAGCTACAAGGCCCAAGATGAACGCGCTACGGATGCCCAGGATAGCCATTGCTCCACCCACGGTTACACCTATCACGGTGCACAGAATCAGTTGTCCCACAAAGAAAGAACTCCAGATGGCGCTGATTTGGCGGCGCAGCAAGGTGACTTCGTAGCGATAGTCGGGGGGAGCCAGATTATCGAACCAATCACGAATCTTGGGAGCATCAAGCAGCAGATAGAGCCCCACGACGAAGATAAAGATGGCCCAGATCACGCCTTCGGCGATGCCAAACAACACGCCGATAGCGCCGGTGGCAAACGGTGACAGCAAGTCTGCCAGCGTCCGGGTTACCTCGGCAGCAACATAGCTCAAGTCGAATGTCACATTAAAGATGATGAGAGGTTGGGTGATGAAATGAGCCAATTGGTCATTGATTGTCCGCAAATCCAGGTCGATACGTCGCACCTGTTGGATGAGGATGGGGGTCAGCGCCGCCGGGATCAAGGCCAGCACGATGTAGAACGCAATATAAGCGATGACGGCTACCAGCTTGCGGGGGATACGAGTGCGTCGCACGATCCAGTTGACGGGCAGGTTAAGCACATAGGCGATGATAACGGCCACCACCAGCGGCGCCAGCGCACGACTAAAGCGGGCGATGGCCAACCCAAATAACAAGACAATGCCGACCACGACGAGACGTTTAGTCGAGCTACTCCACGGTTTACTGGTCATCACTTCTCCTGGCGACTGCTTCGGCAATTTTGCCGAAGCAGGTAGAAGGGTCGGTTGAGTAATTAACTCGATCGTCATTTTACAGCATTTAGGCTACCTATGTCAACCGATTCGTAGGGACACTGCCTGAGACATGCTATAACTCGGCAATATTGCGGAGTATAAAAAAAGAGGCAATGAGGCCCGCCTCATTGTCTCTTCAACTCGGCGTAGGGATGACCTATGTTGTTTGTTATCCTCACACCGGCTGGCTATCTTATCAGCCCCCACTGACCAGGAGGCCAGTATGAAAACCAGGCCCGGCCCACCACGTCGTCAAGGGGTATGGGGCCAAAGGCGCGCGAGTCATTAGAGAAGCCACGATTATCCCCGAGCACAAAAACGTGCAACGGGGGTACATCAATCGGGCCGTAATCGCCATAGGTGGGTTGGCTTAGATACGGCTCATTAAGAAGCTTACCATTGATGAAAACCTGACCACCGCGAATCTCCACCCGATCACCGGGCAAACCAATGACCCGTTTGATAAGCAGGTCGCTGTGTGGATTGATATCGAGCACCACCACATCTCCGCGCTGCGGACCACGGATGAACAACCAGCGATTGTAGGAGAGCTTCTCTACCACCAACCGCTGGTCGGTATGCAAATTGGGCTCCATACTCTGCCCAAACACCCGGGTAGCCTGCGCTAAAAACAGGTTGATGAGCAGGGCGATGATCACTGCCGGGATCATCGTTTCCAGTATTTCGCGTAGAGCCCTCAGGATACGCCGCCCTGGAGAGGCGTATTCACCTGACGCTTCGTCTGACATCATCGGCTGTGAATCGTGAGGCGAACCTTGCATAGCATCTCCGTATGATGTGCTCGTATTTATTATTAGAAACTGTCTGAAAAGTCGTGGGGCTCGCCTGGGCAGACTGGCCCACCCATAGGTCCCCCCTCGGGGCAGGCCTGCGGGGATAGGTCCCCTCTGGGGAAAAGGCTGCCCCACTCTACTTTTCAGATGCGCTCTTAGCGGGATCGGCTCCGGCCACCGCGACTACGCCCTCCCCGGTTGCGATCGTTGCCTCGACCGCCGCTGGGGCGGCGCCGATCATGTTCCCGTGCTTCCTCGGCTGTCCAGCCTTCCAGAACAGCCTGACGTGAAAGGCGGATCTTACCTTCAGCGTCAATGTCAATGACCATGACCATTATCTCGTCTCCCACGCGTACGACATCTTCAACGCTAGGTACACGATAATCGGCCAATTGACTGATGTGAACCAAACCATCAACGCCAGGCAAAATCTCGACGAAGGCACCGAAATCGGTGGTACGCACAACCTTGCCAGTATAGATTTTACCAATTTCGGCTTCTTCTGTCAAGGCTTCCACCATTTGAATGGCTTGTTCGCTGCCCGCACCGTCAACCGATGCGATGAAGACTGTGCCATCTTCCTCGATGTCAATCTTGACGCCTGTTTCTTCCTGGATGGCGCGGATCGTCTTGCCGCCGGGGCCAATGACCTTGCCGATCTTCTCCGGGTCAATCTGGACCGTGATGATGCGTGGTGCATAGGGCGAAAGGTCCGGTCTCGGCTCGCTGATTGTCTCCAGCATCCGGTCCAGGATAAAAAGCCGTCCTTCGCGGGCCTGGGCCAGAGCTTTTTCCATAATCTCATAGTTCAGCCCGCGGATTTTGATATCCATTTGTAGGGCAGTTATGCCTTTGCGGGTGCCAGCCACTTTGAAGTCCATATCACCCAGAGCGTCTTCAATGCCCTGGATATCAGTCAGGACGACATAGCGATCACCCTCAGTGATCAGCCCCATGGCCACGCCACTGACCGGCGCTTTGATGGGCACACCCGCATCCATCAGCGACAGGGTACTGCCGCACACACTGGCCATCGAGGTGGAGCCGTTGGATGAGAGAACCTCCGACACCAGGCGCAAGGTGTAAGGAAACTCATCTTCGCCGGGGATCATCGGCAACAGCGCCCGTTCGGCCAACGCGCCGTGTCCAATTTCCCGCCGTTTGGGCCCTCGCATAAAACCGGTTTCGCCGGTGGAATAGGGTGGGAAGTTGTAGTGATGAATGTATCGCTTGGTCTCATTGGGACCCAAGGTGTCGAGGGTCTGCTCCTCACGGGGGGTGCCCAACGTAGTAATGGTGAGCACCTGCGTTTCACCTCGGTTGAAGAGGCCAGAACCATGGGTACGCGGCAATATTCCCACTTCACTCCAGATGGGGCGGATCGTGACAGGATCCCGACCGTCGGGCCGAATGCCATGGTCCAGGATGCGTTGTCGTACGACCTTCTTAAGCTCTTCGTCGAAGATGCTTAATATATCTCTGGGATCAACGCTGTCGTCGTCGGCAAAGCTTGCGACAATCTCATCGCGCAAGGCGTCGAGGGCACTACTGAGCGCTTCTTTGGTGTTGTTCACCTCCAATGCGGGAGCGATGTGCCCTTCCAGCCGACTCAAAATGGCAGTCCTCTTCTCTTCAGGGACCTCGGCCAACGCAACTTCCATGGGCGGTTTGCCTGCCTGGGCAGCCATTTCCTTTTGCACCCGGATGAGATCCTGCATAGCCTCGTGAGCCACTCGCAGCGCCTCCAGCATCCTGGCCTCCGACACCTCGTTGGCACCGGCTTCAACCATGAGGATGGCGTCCTCCGTCCCGGCTACCCGCAAGTCGAGCGCGCTAAGATCCATCTCGCTGGCTGTAGGATTGACGACAAGCTGATCGTCAATGAGGCCAATGCGAACCGCCGCTACCGGCCCGTCGAAAGGGATGCCAGAAATCATCAACGCCGCAGAGGCAGCGTTGATGGCTAGAATATCTATTCGGTTTTCGCCATCGGAAGAGAGGGCGGTCAGGACGATATGAACTTCGTGGCGAAACCTTTTGGGAAAGAGGGGACGCAATGGACGATCAGTCAACCGGCAAAGGAGGATGGCATCTTCGCTGGGCCTCCCTTCACGGCGGAAGAAACTGCCGGGAATACGACCGGCGGCGTACAGCCGCTCCTCGTAGTCTACGCTGAGGGGGAAGAAGTCAACCCCCTCGCGGGGCTGCTTCGAGGCGGTAGCTGTTGCCAGCAGCATAGTGTCGCCAGTGCGAATGACAACGGCACCCCCTGCCTGACCGGCGAGTTTGCCGGTCTCAAAGATAACGTCTCGATCCGCGACATGCGCCTCGAATCGATGAGCTTGAATAGGTTGTGACATGGTAAGGTTTTTCCTCCTGGGCTAGAAGCCGGGCCCAGAGGTCAGGGACTGGGGCGTGGGTCGTAACCAACAGCGGCGTGCTTTGAGCTTATCCTCTGACTAAGGCACACGCCCCAATTCCTGCGCCTCTGACCGACTTCG
The DNA here is from genome assembly GCA_024643945.1 of Anaerolineales bacterium. Next base: position 4,461 of record JAHELX010000119.1, on the reverse strand, counting down.
TGCCATATATTATGTATATAATTCAAACGAGCAGATGCCGTGTAACCCGCCTCTACTCGTTTGTTCCAAAGTGATAGTTAATCCTTTTTTTGCTTGACCCGGCTATTTTCTCAGCCCGAGACGATCAACAATCTCTTTATAGCGAGCGGCGTCTTTGCGACTGAGATATGCCAGATGACGTCGGCGTTGCCCAACTAGCTTTAGCAGGCCTCGCCGGGAATGCTCGTCGTGCTTGTGCGCTTTGAGATGTTCAACAAGCTGATTGATACGGGTCGTCAACAACGCAATCTGCACTTCGGGCGAGCCAGTATCATTGAGATGGACGTGATAGGTGTGGATAATTTCCCCTTTTTGTTCTTTACTAAGTGCCACGGTGTCCTCCTCACCTTATGTCGGGCGACGGGCAGAGGAAATTCCGCCCGGGCCCCCAGCCAATCCTATAAATTATATCATAAAAGAGGAAAGGGCGCAAAAATTGGGGTTTGCTGCCCTTTCTTTTGTCGCAGTCCCTACTTCGTGCTACAATAAAATGTCTGTGTAGTGTATTCTACATATTATGTAATGGTTGGTAGTGTAGTGCGATTCGACATTTTCACTCTCTTCCCAGAAATGTTCAGTGGGGCCTTCGACGCCAGTATCATGCGGCGCGCCCGTGAGGCAGGGCAGGTGAGCATTGCTTTGCACAACATCCGCGACTACGCCACCGACCGGCATCACATGACCGACGACACACCGTACGGCGGCGGCGGCGGCATGGTGATGAAGCCCGAGCCAATCTGGAATGCGGTTGAATCGGTCCTGGGATTTGAGCCGGCCGGCCAGCCCGAGGTTCCCCCTATTATCTTGCTCACACCACAAGGTCGTCTCTTCACGCAGGCGGTGGCCCGGGAACTGGCCGATCATGAGCGGCTGCTGCTCATTTGTGGGCGCTATGAAGGAGTTGACGAGCGGGTACGCCAATACCTGGTAACCGACGAGGTCTCCATCGGCGATTACGTGCTCTCCGGCGGCGAGATTCCAGCTATGGTCGTCGTGGACGCCGTCGTTCGTCTCCTTCCTGGCGTGCTGGGTGACCCAGGCGCGACGGTGAATGACTCTTACGCCAGCGGACTGCTGGAGTATCCACATTACACCCGTCCCGCGGTCTATCGGGGCTATCCGGTTCCCGAGGTATTGCTCTCCGGCCATCATGCGGAGGTAGACCGCTGGCGGCGGCGCGAGGCGTTGCGCCGCACCCGCAACCGCCGGCCTGATCTATTGGCTCACGCCGATCTCAGCCAGGCTGACCGCGAGTTTCTGGCCCAATTAGAGGCTGACGACGAGTAACGGCAGTTTTTCAGATAACAAACGAAAAATTCGCGCAAAACCGGGCGTAAGATTTGCTTGGTGTTTCTCCTGATGCTATAATTATCTTTTGTGACCTGAGCCGTTGCGCCAGGCGCACGGAAGCAATCTTTTCAATCCACAACCCGTTGACAAATATTGACCCACGCAGAAGGGTGGCAATACAATGGCAAATGCAGTTGATCTAATCCGATCCATTGAAAATCACAAAGAAGAAGTTACTGACCTGGCGCCTGGAGACACAGTAAAGGTCCACGTTCGCATCGTGGAAGGCAATCGCGAGCGTGTGCAGGTTGTGCAAGGTGTAGTCATCCGCATACGAGGGGGGGGCATCAACAAGACGTTCACTGTCCGCCGCACCGCATCCCACGGCGTGGGCGTTGAGCGAACTTTCCTGATCCACTCGCCTCGTGTCGAGAAAATTGAGGTATTGCGACACGCGCACGTACGCCGCGCCAAGCTCTATTTTCTGCGCGAGCGCAGCGGCAAATCAGCTCGTCTGCGTGAACGACGGGACTAGAGGTATTCTCAACACCCGTCTTCCTGAGCTGATCCCCGCTGAAGGGATTGAGATCGCATACGTATTCTCTGGCTCGTGCAGCGGAACCGGGATGAGGGTCAGGCGAAGACCAGGCCGGCAGGAAGGGCAGTGAACCGTGCCTTGAGAGTGTCCGGATTCTATGTCAGGCCCGGATTTACGCTTTATAGCTCCCAACAGCTAAGATGGATATTCCTACGCTTGAATTTGAGCTAGCCCTGCGTGCGCAGGGCTATCATTTTGTCGCCGGGCTAGACGAGGCGGGACGGGGAGCTTGGGCCGGACCGGTGGTGGCGGCTGCTATCATTCTGCCTTTGGATCGTACTGATCTGCAGCAAGCCCTCGATGGCGTACGCGACTCAAAGCAACTCTCGCCTGGCGCACGCGATGCGCTCTTCGACGTGATATGCCAGATCGCATTGGAGGTTGGCGTGGGAATCAGCGCGCCGATGGTCATTGACCGGGATGGAATTGTGCCCGCAACCCGGCGAGCGATGAGGCGAGCACTTGGCTGTCTCTCGCTTCAGCCCGGACATCTCATCCTCGACCATCTGCACCTGACAGACGTTGCCCTGCCCCAAATTGCTTTTCCCAAAGCCGATGCACTCTCCCTATCGGTAGCGGCCGCCTCGATTATCGCCAAGGTCACCCGTGACCGGCTGATGGTTCTGCTCGACCGGCGCTACCCCGGCTACGGCTTCGCCCGACACAAGGGTTACGGCACCGCCGCCCATCAGGCCGCCCTGGCCGAGCTCGGTCCGACCCCCATTCACCGTATGTCCTTTGCCCCCTTGAGCGCGTATCCCAAAGCCCAGCCCCCCGGCGTGTCGCAACCTGGTTGAATCTGAGGTTTTGTCGGTTCACACTACGTTATATTCCGGGTGCAGCTCGCCCACCAGGAAGCGGTCGTAGCGGAAGGGGGCGATGTCCACAGTATGGGCATGGCCATCCAGGATCTCCTCGGCCATCAGCAACCCAACCATCGGTCCATGCATAAACCCATGCCCGGAAAAGCCAGCCATGGCGTAGAACCCCTCCACGGTAGGGATGCGCCCCAGGATAGGATGAGCATCTGGCGTGACCTCATAGAGGCCTGCCCAATGCGAAAGGAGCCCTGCCTTTTCTAACACGGGCATACGGACCATGGCTTCATCCATGTGCACCATTTCCCATTCAGTGTCCACGCTCAGTCTATAGCCTGCCGTCTCGTCGGGGTTGGATTTGCCGGTCAAGATTCCCTCGCCCTCGCGGTGGAAGTACAACGCTTCGTGGAAGAAGATAACGAAGGGAAAATCGGAGGGCAGCTCGGGAATGGGCGTAGTGACCACAATTTGGCGCCGGATAGGCTCAATGGGAATATCCACTCCCACCATGCGGCCAATTTGTGCGGCCCATGCCCCACAAGCATTGACCACTACCGGCGTTTGGATGACGCCTTGGTCCGTCTCCACGGCGGTGATGCGCCCCCCCAGGGTGCGAATGTCCACCACCTTCGTATCGGTGAACAGGCGGGCCCCCAGCCGCCGGGCGTTGGCGACATATCCCTGGACCACACTGGCAGGATCACACAGCCCATCGCGCTCGTAAAACGTGCCGGCCCTCACTCCTGCCAAATTCAGCAGAGGCAGCATACCAGTAATTTCATCTGGCTCTAACCACTGGGTCATCACCCCTAGCGAACGCTGCAACGCGACGTTCTCGCGAAACGTGGCGACGTCCTGCTCGTGGGTTAACAGGAAAAGGTAACCCGTAAAGCGCAGGTCCACGTCCTGCCCCATTTCTTCCGGGAAGCGCTCCAACATGCGGATGCTGTCGATCGACAGGCGAATGTTGATCTCGGACGAGAACTGGTGACGGATTCCCCCAGCACACTGGCCGGTGGACATCACGCCAAAGAACGGTTCCTTTTCCACCAGCAGCACGTTCTTAGCTCCTTTACGCGCCAGGTGATAGGCTGTGCTGGTGCCCATCACGCCACCCCCAATGATCACCGCGTCTGCCGTCTTGGGAAGTTCCTGGGTCATCGTTCCTTTCCTCCACAGAATTGGGATTGATGCTATGAAATCCTCACTTCTTTGCTCTGCTTATTCTGCACTACCGCCATTGGCATATAGCTCCTGATAAACCCGGTAACTTAGGCAGACGCGCTCCAGGTACTCCCGCGTCTGCCCAAACCCGATCCAGCGCAGCAGATCGTCTCGATTTGAAACCAGGGGATCTGCTTGCCAACTATCCACACTGGCCGCCCCGGCATTGTAGGCTGCGATGGCCAGGTCCAGGTCTCCATCAAAGTAGTCCAGCAAGAAATGGAAGAACCATGCCCCCATGCGAATGTTGGCTTCAGGGGTGAAGGCATCACCGGGTGAGATGTCTTCCCCTAATTGCTCTGCGATCCAGGTTTGGGTGGGTGGCATGACCTGCATCAGACCCCTGGCTCCCACATAGGAAAGGGCTTCTGGATCGTAGCGGCTCTCCTCGCGCATGGCGGCCCAAACGAGCAACGGGTCTACGTCGAACTCTGCCGCCGCCGCCGCCACTGTGGCCGAATAGGGCCTGGGATAGCTCAGTTGCCAAAAGGC
>JAHELX010000118.1 GCA_024643945.1 Anaerolineales bacterium | reverse complement strand
CTCTGCCTGGGCCATTTGGGCTGGCTGTGCCTGCGCTGGGAGCAGCTCGATCAGGCGCTGGGCTTCCTGCGCGAGGCTCTGGTCATCGCCGAGGGCATCGACTCCCAGGCCGAGCAAAGCTGGTTGTGGTCGGGGTTGGCCGAGGCGCACCATCTGAGCGGCGATGTCGAGCTAGCGATCGAGAATGCGCGCCGGGCACTGGCGCTGGCCCAGGACAGCGGGCGGGCTTACGATCTGAAGCTGGCCCGGCGGATTCTGGCCGAGTTGGGGCAGGGCGATTTGTAGCCAGTTTGTAGCCAGGCATGGGCTAAACTGCTGCTCAGAGATGGGCGGCAGTTTTTGTTTTTCTGAGCGTGGGATAGGAAGAGTTGAGTGAGCGTCTCGAGGAGGTATGCCTCCTTCCTGGTGCGCCTGTGGCGCGAGGACGATCCCGAGCGGCCCGGGCGCTTCGGCGACTGGCAGGGCGAGGTGGAACATATCCAGAGTGGCCAGCGTTTCGCCTTTGGAAGGTTGGACGAGTTGCTGGGCTTCCTGCGCCGCCTGATGGAGGAGGCGGGGGCGTGGGGGCGGTCCGCGAGCGAGTGAGCGGTTGGGGACAGGGCGGGTGGTGCCTTCCTTTGCTGTTGAGCTTTTGTAGCCACTTTGTAGCCAGCTATACGTTAATATTTCTGATGTAGAGGCCGTTCTTGAACATGCGGGATGCCTTACAAACTCGGTTTGTGGCGACAGCCTTGCACATTAGTCAACGATAGGAGGTAACCATGAGCATCGCACGAGCGCACATTAAGTTACAGACTTGGGAGTGGATTCCTGATCAGGTGGCGTCAGCTTGTCAAGTTATCGTCTACAATCCCGATACTCTTATGCCGGTGTATCAGGGTTGGACCAGCATGCAGGGCCATCTGGAGTTTGATGTGGACCCAGGTATGTACGTCATCTGGGTAGTGGGTCATAACCCGATGGGCTATCGCCCCTTTCTATCCGACACCTGGGTTCCGATAGCTGTGTTGCCGGGCGAGATCAAGGAAGTATGTGCCGCGTTGATTTCCTTTATTGATATCCCGGTGTTTTATGATGCTATTCAAGCTTGGACGGAATGGAAGCCTACGACGTTCGCAGAGCTTATTAAACAGTACACTCAAGGAATGATAAGGCTATGCAACGTCACGGCCATTCAACAGCGCGAGGCTTTGCGCAAAGAGGTTGGCGCTCTGGAGGAAGGCGTGATTAGGCCCGTTGAGGCAGCGGCTGACGTCCGTAGAAGGCTACTGGAGCGCCGCCGTGAGTGGGCAGAGCAAGTGGTGCGCGCCGCGCAAGAGCATGCCCCGCAAACCGTACCTGAGGCAGAGGAACTGGGGCGCATGGTCGTAGAGACAATGCAGACGCGCATGGGGGCAGCGCCTACGACTGGGTGTTGCTCAGAATTGGGCGGTGTTAGTCTCGACTTCTCGGCGCTTCCCTTCCCTGCCGGGTCTCTGCCACCTGTGTTTACATTCGACAATGTAGAATTCGTGCGGATTTGGGATGAGATCCAGTTCCGCGACGGTTGGCTCTGGTGCTACGGCTCAGAGGAATGGCCGAAAGGTACAGGTAACTGGCACGATGCGACAGTAAGGCTGGATTTCAGCATGTTGCCCTGCCAGGTGTGTAAGATTGTTGCCGACGTCCATGGGCATGGCCCTGGAGCTCACCTGGAAGGCCGTCTCCGGGATGGCACTACCCAAACAGCAGAGTGTCTCGACAGGGAGACTTTGGTACTCACCGCAAATCCAGGCAACCCCTTCATCTCCGCTACGCTCTCAGGGCAAGAGGCCGAGTGGTTTGGTATGCACCTAGAGTAGCCGGACGCTACCCCAATTCCTGCGCTTGGCTCTGGTCCTCACCGAGAGTATAAACTCTAAGGCCGAGCTGAATAAGCTCGTACAAGAGCAAGGTGGGAAGTGTCATAGTGAGCCTGTGAGTGCCTACACGGGCGAACTTGGGAGCTTGACGGTCGACCCAGTGAGTGACTTATCTGGATCTGCCTGACTATCCGGCCGACCCGGTCCTTAGTAGACGGGTACAATACCTGACCGCCGTTTCAAACGCAATTGTGTTGGATACCCTCGAAAGCGCTCTCGATCACGTTGTCAGCCTGGGCGAGGTGGCGAGGGACGATCCCGTTCTCGTGCAGCTCGCACAGCACGCCATCGCCGAGGACCGGCGGCTGCGCGACGATGTGGCCAGGCTGATTGCCAGCCGCCCGAGTGGACCACTGCGAGCCTACCTAGCTCGATAAAGATCCTCGCGGCCCATATGCAGTTACCATTACAGCAGGTGCTTCTGTCATTCTGTGCGTGAGAGTCTCATGATATGGTGTAACTTCCCGTGTACTTTCCGACTATCGTCTTCGAGAATATCAGTCGAGCTTACTGTCTGTTCTGTCTCCGTTTGAATCCTTGTTATTTTTACATAGCTTCCTGATAAGAAATTCTCGACCGCCGATTAGGAATGGTTGAGTGAGCATCCCGACGTGGAGCACATCCAGACTGGGCGGTGTTATCGCTTCAGGACTCCGGACGCGCTGTTTAGTCTTATACATCACCTGGTAGAGAACTTGGAGGCGCGGCATTGTTTGCAGGGCGAGTGAGACTTCTAGCGCGGGTTGGCGGGAAAGCCTTTTTGTTGCCGGTCTTTTGTAGCCATTTTGTAGCCAGCTTTGTGCTATGTTATTTTGCAGAAGTGTACATCTGCTAGGACAGTATGGAGAGGAGGTGCCTATACGCACTATACACACACACATTAAGCTACAAGGAAAATCAATCAAAACACCTAAGGAGGAAAAAATGACCGAGGAAGAAATGACCTTCGAAACCAGTAAGGGTAAAATACTACATTTGCGCGTCAATGATTTAGGGCACAAATGGGGAAACGAACCAGACGCACTGTACACCGAAGTAGTTGTCGTACTTAGTGCCGACAAGGACAAGGCATTTGGGTTTGAGATCAGAGTTGGTGACGAAAATTTGCCTTCACGTGTCGCTATGCTCGACCTATTAAGAGATGCTTTTGTCCACAATCTCGATGTTCGCCTCAGTTACGAGATTGAGCCCGGTCGTAAAACCGGGCATCTAAGGCGCGTAGATACGGGTCCGAGTGCCGATCCAACGTGGTAGCGATATATTCGGGTCGTAGCACCGGGCACTTGAGGCGCGTAGATATGGAGCGGGAAGGTCGACCACCTTGTCGACGCTAAATTGACCTTAGCTAAAGCTAGAGCAAAAAGGGGGGCACTTGATATGTAAGGGTGTTGTCACAGACGAACATATCAGGCGTGTCCCCTCTACTATTTCATCGCCGCGGCCTGGCTTCGCAGGCCAGCAGCATCCTTGCCAGCTGGGGATGCTTCCAAACTGCTCATTCTGTTGCATCCGCCGCTTTTACTCTACTCCACCGGGACGCATGGGCCAACCACGCTCTCCCGAAAGTGTGTCTAGGGGCAATACCTTTCGTGGTAACACCCGCCAACTGCAACGATGGCCCATTGGCTATTCCTATGTTCATGATGACTGGTGCTCAGAGATGGGCGCCAGTTTTTGTTTTGCTGAGGGTGGGATAGGAAGCGTTGAGTGAGCGCCCCGACGCGGTATGCCTCCTTCCTGGTGCGCCTGTGGCGCGCAGAGGATCCCCAGCGGCCAGGCCGATTCGGCGACTGGCTGGGCGAGGTGGAGTAAATCCAGAGCGGCCGGTGTTTCGCCTTTGGAAGGTTGGACGAGCTGGTAGGCTTCCTGCGCCGTCCGGCCGAGAGGCCAGAAGAGTGGCGTCATCCGGCCGGTGAGTGAGCCATTTGGCATATGTCTTTTGTCCTTCATACTTGCTCTTTTGTAGCCAGTTTGTAGCCACCTCCTTGCTATATTGGACTTGAGACCCTTTCATAATTAATCAAGTGCTGACAAAGGCAAGCACCTTGAGGCGGGAAGTCGTCAAGTCAGTTCGCTGACAACGGGCAGCAATGAAGGCGACGATCAGCGCCGCGATGTAGACGCGGAACACGAATTGAGTGACGGCCAAATAGCCCTGGACGCGAAAGTACTTCAAACTGAAGTAGCGTTTCATCCAGGCGAAGCGACGTTCGATGTTGGCGCGCGGACTCATCAAATCTCGCCATTGGCGGATAAAGAATAGGTCGGCCAGGAAGCGTCTGCCCTGGCGCCGCAAGTTGTAGTCGACATTGACCGAAGCGTCTAGCACAGTGCGGACGAAGCCCAGAAACTGGTAGTTGAAGTAAGCCGCATCGGCACGCACGACGCGAATGCGCACATGATAGAGCAGCACAACCGCCATGAACATCGGGATTGCCAACGGGCCATCGTTGCAGTTGGCGGGTGTAACGACGAAGAACAAGGGCAAGTAAAACCAGCGACAGAGGATGGTATGCACCTTGTAGCCAAAGATGCGACCTTTCCACTTGGCGGGCCAACTCCAGGCCGCGCCTGGGTCGTGGTGGTACCAGGCCGCCAACAAGCTGCTGTCGATGATCAGGTCCCAGCCCCGGATTACGCTCATCCTGAGCAAAGCTACCACCAGCGCAATGAAGATCAGGAAGTAGGGCAACTAGTCCAACTCTCTCAGCCGCCGCGAGTATTGCGCCAGACTGATAGTGCGTCGCTGACCAAACTTGTCGAACTGCTGGTAGCCCAGCGCCTCGGCCAGGGCATCGTACCGTACCAGCCATTCGGTGATCCGCTCGAACGAAAGCCGCCAGGCGGCTGCCACCAGAGACGTCAGCAACACCGACTCGTCGCAATAGGTCTCGGGTGCGCCAGGACCGGCCGGCTTGGGCAAGGCCCAGATCCGAAGGCGTCGGCTGGTCTGCATAGCCCACTGAGCCAATTCCCAACCGTTGAACAGGTCGATGAACGTCACCGGGTCGATCCACAACCCTTTGGCGCTGCCTCGGATGGGCGCCGGGCTCAGTTCGAGCGGGACTTGCCATTCTATCAGTATGCATCTTGCCGCCAGTTGAAGTATACTCATTTCTGCCCCCCTTAAGTGAAGTGAGTGCTGATGGTTCACCAGCATTTTACTCCTTCACCCAGGGGGCTCAACTGCTATTCCGAATTATGAAAGGGCCTCGACTTCAGAAAGGGGGTACCCCCTTTCTGGAAGCACATCTAATCCCTTGTCAGCCGTCATAACCAAGTAGATTAGATGAAAAAACTCAAGACAGTCTCATCAGGTAGCTCCACAGTTAATGATACTGTTGGCGAATTCCAAATCAGGGGGATGCTATGGTTTCGGAGTCCCGAACTTGTTCGGGTTCGTCCCACCAGAGGGCGAGAATAAACTCCCCACCGAAGATCATTCACCAGCAGTACCATTAACTGTGGAGCTACCTCAATTTGTCCGGCAAGTGGGAAATGTTGTACAAAATCGCCACCTGGGGCCACAGGGCTCATGAGATAGTGGCAGCAAAGAAAAATATGGATACTATCGTGATGGTTCTGTTTCACATCAGCCTGGGCGCACTGCTGCTGATTGCCAACATCTGGTTCATCCGCAGTGTTTGGACCGCTTACCATCAGGCTCAACAACCGTCTATCATCGCGCCCTTTCACATCACTGGGAGGGATGATCCCGAGGGCATGCTCGGCACTGCTCACGCCCAAATGCTTCAGTCGCGACCGGCTGGCATCGCTCAAGAAATGGCTGCCACGGAGACGCTGGTCAATTCCCAGGCGCAGCAACCTGGCTCTGCCTTCAGCAAGGCAGAAATAGCAGACGCTTCCATTCGCTCGCCCACTAAGATAGAGTTGCCGTCAGCCGTCTTCGAACCCATCAATCTTGACATCAAAGTAGGAGACGTTCAGGTAGGCGGTGTCATTGCAACCGTTCAACGCTCGCTGGTCCGCAATCGGATGCTGCAACTGACAGTTCACTACGCGGGCCAGCAGGCGATTGTGGCCGGCTGCGTGGATGCGAAGCGAGAGCAGAATCTGTGGATCGTGACGGACGGCAATGACCGGGAGATTATCGACGCGATTGCGTATACGATAACCCAGAGCCGTTTTGCCGACCACATCCCGCAGGTGCGAGCCTTGGAGTGGCATGAGTTTCGCCAGTTGTTGCAGACCCTACAACGGATCGCCCAACTCAACCAGCAGGTAGACGCGGGACGATCTTCACGGGCCGATTTCGAGGCCCTACTTCCCGACATGGAAGAACTGGTGAATAAGATACCCACCTGGAACGAGTTGATCCGTGTCGCTGCGCAAGTAGCCGAGAATGCCGGGAACCCAGACAGAGCACGAGGTTACTACTCGCGGGCCCTGAGCCTTATGGAAAAGGGGGATGTAGGCTACGACGAGATCGAGCGACGCATCGCCGAGTTGACGCCCAAGCCGGACACCATCAGTCGCCCCATGCGAACCACGGAGGCAGAACGCAGGATTCGTGAGTTGATAGGGGTACCGGCCCGGAACATGCCTGAGTCACCCAAGATTGCCGTCCTGGGCGGCATTCCTGCGAAAGGATCTATCCCTGAGGATCTAATCTACCGCATCGCTCCTGGCGATGGTGAGACTGAATCCTCTCTGGCGGAATACCTGGGCACGATCGCTGCCACCGTTCATCTGGTGGCACCCGATGCCGAGTTCGTATTCACGGAAGGTGCCCCGGCGGGCCAGGTCAGCAGCTTGATTGATAGGATTGGCCGCCTGATCAGCGAGGACCCGGATATCCTGCTGATCCCACTCCATATCCCAGACCCAATCTTCCGCGACGTGTACGTGCGACTGATTTCCTTGGATTACCTGATCGTCATCTCGGCAGAAATGGGAGGTGATAGACAGGCAGTGGATTACCTGTTCGAAGATGGCCTGGCCGAGAAGCTTATGATCGTATCCAGTATTGACGAATCGGGAAGGCCAACAGACTTTGTCACCCCCTTCCACGAAGCCTTTTGGGCACCCGGCACGAACATCCCGGTGCAGATCGACGGAGAAACGCAGGCCAGGGCTGGAACAGGATACTCCAGCGCGCTGGCGGCTGGGGCGGCTGCCTGGATTAAGGCAGAGCACCCAGAGTTGAATTTGCTTCAGTTATTGGAGCTGATACGAGGTACCTCGCGTGAGATTGCACCCGGTTCCGGGGTACGCGTCATCTACGTAGAAGGAGCTCTAGATCAGGCCGGCAAATAACCCCTCCGATCTGGATCAGCAGGACAAAGACCCAATTAAGCCCAAACATATTTTATACAAGGGAGGTGATGGTGATAAATTGACACACTGAAGAGGTGAGGTCTTCGGGGGCTGGTGGATGACCTTGCCTCAATAAAGATTGACCAGCCTAAAGGTAAGGAACAGATATGGAGGGAGTAAGGTGGCGGAAGAAAAGAAAAGGACGGTAATTGTGACATTTAAGCCGAAGGACAAGCGGCCGGACAAGGAGAAGGACAAGATAGACGTCGTCCGAGAAGAGATCAAGACTGAGGTGCGTTTCTTCACTGTAGACGATTTCTCGCGAGGAGTTGCTGTTCCTTCGGGCATGCCGGAAGAGATGATTGGCTACGACGTCAATCGGTATGAGGCGCCGATTGTGATAGCTCGTCTGCTAGAGGATGAGATCGATGCCCTTAAGAAGAATGGAAATGTGGCGGCCGTCGAAGACGATGGGCCTTGTTGGGCTTTAGGCGAATTTGGAGGGCCGGTGAGTCTGGTAGTCGAGGGTCAGCCCTCGGTTCAGGCCGAGACGATCCCGGCGGGAGTTGCACAGATCAAAGCTCCAGCGGCGTGGGAGTGCACGAAGGGCAAGGTCATCAAGGTTGGGGTGCTGGACACAGGGATTGACTACAATCATCTTGACCTGGCCCCGAACTACAAGGGCGGGATTAGCTTCGTTTCCGGAGAAAGCAGTGCCATGGACTTTAAGGGTCACGGCACGCACTGCGCGGGGACGATAGCGGCAGCCCTGAATGGTATCGGCGTGGTAGGTGTCGCCCCAGCAGCTTACCTGTATGCGGTCAAGGTACTCGACAAAACAGGTAACGGTGCGTGGAGTAACCTAATTGCCGGAATCGACTGGTGCGTGAACAAGAAAGATCTGAATATCCTAAGTATGAGTCTGGGAGGCACTTCCGCACCCAGCGCGCTAGAGACTATGTGTAAACTTGCCTGGAGCAAAGGAGCTCTGTTGATCGCTGCCGCTGGCAACGACGGAGGCCCCGTTGGTTACCCAGCCAAGTACGAAAGCGTAATCGCTGTCTCAGCCATTGACAGTGCCAACAACATCCCCGCCTGGAGCAGTCGTGGCCCAGAAATCGAGCTCTGCGCTCCAGGTTTGAACATCCTATCCACCATTCCAGGAGGCGGCTACGGGAACATGAGTGGTACCAGCATGGCCTGTCCGCACGTCAGCGGTGCGGCTGCCCTGGCTTGGGGCAGCCATCGCTATGCAAACAATGTGACCATCCGTCGGTTGTTGGCTTGGCGGGCGGACGATTTAGGCTCACCAGGACGGGACCCTGAACATGGGTTTGGCCGGGTGGATGCTGAACAGGTAGCTGCTGAAATGGCGGTACCGCCAGCCATTCCGGGCATTCCGTAAGTTGGGAGTGACCAAGTGCAACTCCTGCTGCAACATGGTAGCTATCCTGCACCCGGCGGGTTGTGTCCGGTGCGACAGGTTTCATTCTAAACTGGAGGCAACATAGTACAGAGGATTGCAGGAACGGGGGCAACATACCTCAGGGGCGATCTGAGGTGGTTGCCCCCTTCACTTCATTGGAAAGTGCCCATACAGGCCCGTCATACTCTATGACCTTTACCTGATCCAGTTTAGCAAGCTCGTTTACTTCAGCAGCAGTAAGAGTACCGGAGACGGCTGAAATACTGTCGAAGATGTGGTCGATTTTGAGTCCTTTCTGCTCCAGCGCGGTCGGGTCTGTACCTGCCGCCATAGTGACGATAACGCGGATCGCTCGTTCCGGGTCTTCTTTTCTGGCTTCTTCTAGCTGCTTCAACAATTGATCACTTATTTTACCACTCATGACTGTTCACCTCCTATTCACGCCAAGTCAGGATGATTCTACGATTGCTTTGGACAGATGTCAAGCACGGACTCTTTCGGGCAATATATCTTTGATCGTGCAGATTCGAAGGGGGGTGGGATGGAGTAACAGATGGCGTATGCCTTGCATTAGACACTTCCCCAGGCCCGCCTGCATCTTGCCTTCAATGTGCTGGACCGGAAGCTGGTCACGCGCTGGGCTATGCCTGCTGCTTTCGTGCCCGTGCCCGGCATACTCGGGATTGATAAGGACACGTACTGGCAACGTCTGGTAGACCGTAAAGAAGTGAGTGTAAAGGACCTGACTGGCATCAAAGCCGAGGCACAAAGGAAGCTTGAAAGCATAGCGTCGGACCGAGGCATTATAGAAGAGGTGAACAAAGTCAAGGGGACGGGCATGCGCGAGTTGGTTTTCCGGGCGGAAGCCATCAAGCGGCTGGTGTCGCCCTAGGTACAATCGAGCACGGAAAACCGGCTGAGGAAATACGGCCACTTGGTGTTTTCAGCTAAACGGACCCGCTCATTCGCCCACCGAGCAATGCCACGTTTCTGGCTGCTCCCCCAGCGACGCAGAAAGCCCAGCAACTCCTCCAGAGTAGCAAACGTCCACCGTTGGCCGGTCTGGATGCACTCGATCTCGCCCTGCCAGTCGAGAGGCGGCGCTGGCGTTTGCTGGCCCGCTTCACGCCACAGGCGCACCAGGAAGGAAATATAGGTTGCCGGCTCGTTCGTCAGAATGGGTTTTCGCCAGGGCTTCCCCGGCCCGCCGGTTCAATAGCCGGCGCCGCCCATAACTGAGATCGTGGTACACCACCTTGTGGATGAGGCTGTGCTTGAACACATAGGTCTTATCGCACTCGGTGATTACCTGCCGGGCTACCAGCTCATCCAGGGCCTCAAGCGTCTCCTTCTGGCGACGACCACTCACGGCCCGTACCAGTTCGAAGCCGAACCGACAGCCAAGCACCGCCCCCGCCTCCAGCACCTGGCGCGCCTGAGGGCTCAAGCGGCCTAAACGTGCTCGAATGACCTCACATACCGTGTCGGGCAGCGGAAGCTCCTGGTAGTCGACCGTCGTCTCATCCACACCCGTGCTCCAGCCCATCTCATCCTGCCACAGCACGCCAGCCTCAAACATGACCCGCAAGGTTTCCAATAGATAGAAGGGGTTTCCGCCCGTGACCTGGTGCAGACGCTGGCTTAAACGCTGGGCACCGCTCTCTTGGCCCGACAGGAAACGGACCAGGCCCAGTACCTCGGTCTGCGACAAGCCTTCTAACCTCACCTCATGCAGAAGGCCCGACCGTTCCAGTTCCCCCCGTAGAGGGCCTAGCACCTGGCCTTCCTCGCTGCAATAGGTCCCCAACATCATCAACGGCGCGTGTACCAGTTGGCGCGCCAGGTATCCCAGCCAGGTTAAGGTCGCCTCATCCGCCCAGTGCAGATTATCTAAACACAGGACCAACGGCGGCCGCCAGGCGGCCAGCTTGAGAAGCAAACACGTCAGCGCGTGGAACAGGCGCGCCTGCGCCTGGCTCGCTTCCAGGTGGGGAGCTTGGGGCAGGTTGGGCCGCGTGCTGTGTAACTCGGGCCAGAGTCGCGCCAACTCGGCCAGGTAGGCCGGCGCCAGGCCGGACGTCCCCTGAACCGCCAGCGGCAGATAGGGGCGCAAAGCTTCCACCAGCGGCCAATAAGGCATGGCTCTTTCAGCCTCGTGACCGGCGCCAACCACCACGCTCACTTCGTCCGCCAGGCCGGTTATGAAATGCTGCATGAGCCGGGTTTTGCCGATGCCGGGTTCGCCCGAGATCAGGACCAGCCTGCCTCGGCCCCGGCAGGCGCAGTCGTACGCCTCCCGCAGGTGACGCAGGGCCTTTTCGCGTCCGATCAAGGGTGCCTCCAGGGTCGGCAAGATGGTCCAGGTGGAAGGTGGTACCGCCCCTGGCTGGCGGGATGGCAGCCTGCCTGACACGGCCATCTGATAAGCGGTGCGCGTCTCCGGCAACGGACTGATGCCCAGTTCGCGCTCCAGGGTCACTGTGCATTGTTCGAACTGGCGCATGGCTGCGCTCCGGTCGCCGGTCGCCGCATAGCATTCGATGAGGCGGCGGTGCATGTCCTCGCTCAGTTCGTCAACCGCCAGGTAACGCCGGGCGTAGTCGATGGCCGCCTGGTGGCTTCCGCGAGCCACGTGCTCTTCGACCAAAGCGGCCAGCGCTTCCAGATAGCGGCGCTCCCAGGTACTTTGTTCCAGCGCTGCCCAGGCCTCGAACTCGGGGCTGGTAGGTAGGGAGAACCCGGCCAGAAAGGCTCCCCGGTAGAGATCTATCGTTTGTCGCAGGGCCTCAGTATGACCGGCGGGCTGAGGCGCATTGCACAAGTGTTGGATGGTTACTGTATCCGACCAAATCCGCTGGGGGTCCAGGGCAACATGATCATCGGCTGTTAGCAGCAGCTCTGGGATGGGTAGATTGCAGCGCAGATGGGTCAGCAAATGGCTGAGATTGCGGCGAGCGCTGGAATCGGGGACATCGGGCCAAAAGAGGTAGGTGAGGTGCTCACGGGGGATCGCCTGCAGGTACGTCGCCAGGTAGTAGAAGATGGCACGTACCTGGCGGCGGGATATGTTCAGGGCCTGGCCTGCCCACTCCACAAGCGGCGGGCCTAGCAGATGGACACGCAGCCCCGCCGTTGGCAGCTCAATGCATCCTGCAATTGTGGATTGATCAGGCATAATTTTTCGTCGCTCCGCCCCTCAGCCGGTCCTGGATGGACAGCCCAGGACACGGCAGAGTCAATCAGGTTTGCGTTAAGATGCGATTACTCTGCATTCTCTATTCCCTTGACAGTAACACTAATCGTTGTACAATTATGAACGGACAGGTGACTAAGGCCGCACTCATGTGCAAACTGCACGGAGTGCGCCATGAGCACTTGGTCCCCCAAGGAGATACCGCACACCGCCAAGTTTGCCGGTATCTCCTACTTTTTGTTAGGTTGTAGAAGTCGTCACTACGAACTGCTCAAGCCTGTTGGTCAGGCTGGTTGCCGTGCACCTTAAGGTGCTATGGTCGGTGTCACCTCCTCCCCCTCACACAGCGGCTCGACGCGGTAATGGGCGCGCTCGTCGCAGGTCAAATCGCGCAGGTAACGGTTGGCGTGTGCCCAGGCGATCAGCTCCTCCAGCGGCGGGTCGGCCACCTGCCACTCGATGAGTGAGCCGTCGTCGGAGACCGAAAAGGCGGTTTGTCCATCCGGACTGAAGGCCACGCTGGGCACCCACCCGGTGTGGCCGGTGAAGCGGCGCAACAACTCGCCCGTCTC
>JAHELX010000117.1 GCA_024643945.1 Anaerolineales bacterium | reverse complement strand
TACCTGGACCCCGAGTCTATCAATCCTAACGAATGGCGAGGCCGCGAAGACGAGGGTATCCTGTTAGTCCCTAAAGCTGGAGAGATGTTGTATCGGGTGAAATGAGCAAATCAAAGGAGAATGAAACTATGGAACCCCAAGCAGACATTGGTCTCATCGGATTGGCCGTGATGGGCCAAAACCTGGTCCTTAATATGGACGATCACGGCTTCACCGTGGCCGTGTTCAACCGCACCGTGTCCAAAGTGGACGATTTCATTAACGGCAATGCTCAGGGCACTAAAGTCATCGGCACGCACTCCCTGCAGGAACTGGCGAGCGTGCTCAAACGTCCGCGACGGGTGATGTTGATGATCAAGGCCGGCCAAGCTGTGGACGACTTCATTGAAATGCTCATCCCTTACCTGGAAGAGGGTGACATCATTATTGACGGCGGCAATTCCAACTATCAAGACACTATACGCCGCACGGCATACGTCGAGTCGAAAGGGCTGCTCTACATCGGTACCGGCGTCTCTGGCGGAGAAGAAGGAGCACGCCATGGCCCCTCCATTATGCCTGGGGGATCGCCCGACGCCTGGCCGCACGTCAAGCCCATTTTCCAGGCTATTGCCGCGAAAGTGGACGACGGCACGCCATGTTGTGACTGGGTCGGCGAAAATGGCGCGGGCCACTTCGTGAAGATGACCCACAATGGCATTGAGTACGGGGACATGCAGCTCATCTGCGAGGCTTACCACCTTATGAAAGAGGGCCTGGGCATGAAACCTGACGAAATGAGCGCTGTCTTTGGCGAGTGGAACGAGGGCAAGCTCGACTCGTACCTGATTGAGATCACCCGAGACATTCTGGCCTTCAAAGACGAGGACGGCGAGCCAATGGTGGAGAAAATCCTCGACACCGCTGGCCAGAAGGGTACCGGCAAGTGGACCGCCGTCTCGTCTCTGGATATGGGGATTCCTTTGACCTTGATCGGCGAGGCTGTCTACGCCCGCTTCCTGTCAGCGCTCAAGGACGAACGAGTAGCCGCATCCAAGGTGCTGAGTGGTCCCACGCCCAAGTTGGGCGGCGATAACCAGGTTTTTATTAACGATCTGCGCGAAGCGCTGTACGCCGCCAAGATTATCTCCTACACCCAGGGCTACATGCTCCTGCGGGCGGCGGCCAGTGAATACGACTGGAATCTGAATTACGGCGGCATTGCCCTCATGTGGCGGGGTGGGTGTATTATCCGCTCCGTGTTCCTGGGCAAAATCAAGGAGGCCTTCGACCAAGATCCCGGTCTTAGCAACCTGCTGCTCGATCCCTACTTCAAGCAACAGGTTGAAGCAGCGCAGGATGCCTGGCGGCGCGTGGTTGCCAGGGCAGTTGAGACGGGTGTTCCGGTGCCGGCTATGTCCAGCGCTCTGGCCTTCTACGACGGCTACCGCCACCATCGTCTGCCGGCGAACTTGCTTCAGGCCCAGCGCGACTATTTTGGCGCGCACACCTACGAGCGCGTCGACAAACCGCGCGGCGAGTTCTTCCATACCAATTGGACCGGGACAGGCGGCGACGTGACAGCGGGTACGTATCAGGCGTAACAAGCGAGCAAATCGAGCAAATCCAGCAAATCAGCAAATCCAGCAAATCACCCAGGCGGCAAATTAAAGGAAGGCCGATGCGATATGAGGATTGGGAAGCCAATGTACCATCTCAGATTAAGAGCGAAACTATGTGGAGTTTCTTTGGCTACCGCAAGGCCTTATTCCTCTACGACCTATGTTGGAAGGACTGCGAAACGCTATTGAAACATCCGCTGGGTAAAACGGTCGCTCGGCAGCTCATTCGAAGTGCTGGCTCTATCTCTGCCAACATCGAGGAAGGCTACGGTCGAGGCTATAGCAAAGACCGACTGTACTTCTTGCGTATTGCTATCGGATCTGCCCGCGAAAGCAAAGGCTGGTACTATCGCGCCCAAGAACTACTCTCGTCAAAAGTGATCGTGCATCGTCTGAATCTCATCGGTGAAGTCATTGCCCTTCTTGTCACCGAACTGAGTGCTTCAAAAAGACGCTAAATCAGCCAATCAGCAAATCATGTGCGGCGGCTTCGCCGTTTGCTAATTGGCTGATTTGTTGATTTGCTGATTTGCCGATTTGCTCGATTTGCTCGATTTGCTCGATTTCTATATGGAGGTGGCACAATGGCAAGGAACGTCGTCGTCGCCCAATCCGGTGGGCCGACTCCCGTCATCAACAGCACTTTGCGTGGCATTGTGGAAATGTGCAAGGCAATGCCCGATAAATTCGGTACGATCTACGCTGGCTTCCACGGTATCGAGGGCGTGCTCAGGGAAGAATTGCTCGATATGTCGGCCCAGCCCGATGAGGAAATCGCTCTGCTGAGCGTGACACCCGCTGCTGGGGGTATCGGCACCTGTCGCTACAAGCTTAAATCGCATCAGGTAGAGGACTTCGAGCGCGTGATTGAGGTCTTCAAAGCCCACGACGTCGGTTACTTCTTCTACATTGGCGGCAACGACTCGATGGACACTGCCCACAAAGTAGCCAAACAGGCTCAGGAGCGTGGGCTGGACCTGGTGGCCGTCGGCGGCCCCAAGACCATCGACAACGACGTGGGCGATAGCGAGTTCAAGCTGATCGATCATACCCCGGGTTACGCCAGTGTTGCCCGCTATTGGGCGCTGACGGTGCAGAACGCTAACGAGGAGAACGCCGGCTCTTGCCCATCGGACCCGGTGCTGGTCATCCAGGCTATGGGACGCAAAATTGGATTCATCGCAGCGGCCAGCCGCCTGGCCGATTCCAACCGGGAAATGCCACTGCAAATCTACATGCGTGAATCTGGCTTAAAGCTTGATCAGATGGCCGACCTGGTCAATGATGAACTGAAGCGCAGTGGTCGCTGCATCGTCGTCGTCAGCGAAGGCTTCGACGTAGGCGACGTGGGTGAGCGCAAGGACAGCTTTGGGCACACCCAATTCTCGTCCAGCGCCACTAGCGTCGAACAGGTGGTGGTTAACTACCTCAACGACCTCGGACTGGCAGCCCGGGGCACGGCACGCGGCAACATCCCCGGCACCGACCAACGCCATAATATGATCTATGCCTCCACTGTAGACATAGAGGAGGCGTATAAATTGGGCCAAAAGGCGGTGCAAATCGCCGTGGAAGACGGTTCCGGCTACATGAGCACTATCCTGCGTGAGCCGGGTCCCATATACCGCGTCCGCTACGACAAAGTGCCGCTGGAGCAGGTCGCCAACTCCGAGCGGCACTTCCCCGCAGCCTGGATCGCGGACAACCACATCGATGTGACCGATGACTACGTGGGCTATGCTCGCCCGCTCATCGGCGACAGTTGGCCCACCATCCCGCTGGTGGATGGCCGGCAACGCTTCGCCCGGCTGGAGCGTGCTTTCGCACCACAAAAATTGCCGGCCTACGTGCCCCAAGCTCACCGGGGCTGATCTATTTTTATGCCAGTGAGCTGTTCTGCATAACACTGCAGCAGCTCACACAGTCCAGCGAGCATAGTTATGTCAATTTACGATCCGATAGGGTTTGCCATTCTGGGGCCTGGCATCGTAGCCGACTATCATCGCCAGGCCATCGCTGCCAATGCCGACCTGGGGGCACAACTGGTGGCCGTGGGCCACTACGACCCGGGTCGGTTTACTGAAATGAGTGCCAAATTCGGCGTCCCCTGCCTCAGCTTGGAGGAACTCTTAGCCCGCCCTGCGGTGGATGTCATTTGTATCTGCACGCCTAGCGGCCAACACGCTGCCCAGACTATCGCTGCCGCCCAGGCAGGCAAGCATGTGTTGGTTGAAAAGCCCATGGCCCTGAGTCTGGCCGACGCCGATGCGATGATCGCCGCCTGTGCCCAGGCCAGCGTCAAGCTGGGCGTTGTCCTCCAGCGTCGGGCCGAGCCCCTCTTCCAGCGCATCCAGCGTGCCATCCAGGCCGGGGATCTCGGCGACCTGACTCTGGGTCTGGTCACCCTGCCCTACTATCGTGCCCAAGCATACTACGCACAGGCCGACTGGCGAGGAACGTGGGCACTGGACGGCGGCGGCGTGCTCATGAACCAGGGCATCCATTTGGTGGACCTGCTCATCTGGTATATGGGGGATCCGGTTCAAGTTCAAGCCTATGCTGACACCCTGCAGCGGGATATCGAGGTGGAAGACACCCTGGTGGCAACGTTGCGTTTCCCCAACGCTGCGCTGGCCACCATCACGGCGACGACTACGGCCATTCCTGGCTTTCCCCACCGAGTTGAGATCTACGGCACCGGCGGCAGCGTTCAGGCGGAAGGAGAATCGGTTGTACGCTGGGAGCTGGCTGATCCAGGCAAAACGACTGTAGAACCTCCTGAAATTGGGATACCCGCCAGCGCCGGGGCGGGAGGTGATCCCAAGGGCATTGCCGCCACGGGCCACATCGCCCTGTTTCGGGACTTCATCCAGGCTGTGCGGGATGATCGTCTCCCGCAGGTTGATGGTGCGGAAGGACGGCGCAGCCTCGCCACCGTGCTGGCCATTTATCAGGCCGCTGGCCTGGTTTAAGGTAACTGTGGGGGTGAGCCCCTGCAATTGCCCACATCACCCAAAGTACTTGTCCAATAATATAATGCCCGTACGTTGGGTATAACTTTGCATTTTAGTAGACAAATCAGGCGTAAACTGATTGCAAAAGTACTAAGTCATTTCTGGACAAGTGCAAAGAATCAAAATGGAGAGAAATTATGTCATCCCTTAACGAGCTAATGGCATCTACCGAACTGGCGCCGCCCCTGCCTTCCGACCAGGCCCAGGCACTGGCCGTTGACCTGGGGCGCGCAGCCGATTTGGCCGTCTATCCTCGCTCGATCGCGGCACGAGGCTGTACCCTCTTTTTCCTGGGACGGCGCGATTCAGCCAAATATTTGGGGGTCGTTCACGCCGGGGCTGCCCTGGCTGGCGAGTTCGCCGGCGAGGCGCGCCCCATTAGCCTGTTGGGAAGCGATCTAACCCTGGCCCTCTGTCCTACCGACCACGCCAACGCGCTGGCCTTGCGCCGGGCTCTGCCTTTCACCGCGCCCGTCACCTTGGGTCTGCTCAAATCCATCGGCTGCGGTGACCGGATGGGGCTGGCCACTCCAGGCCACGTACGTGCTGTCCGCAAGGGAAGCATGGCCCCTATCTTCGCCCAACAGTCCATCCGCGAGATGACCCGCACCGAGCGCACTCCTGACCAGGTGATGGACGCTGGGACATGGGGTGTCTTCCAGGAGGGCTGGCGCGAGGGCTTTGGCGCGGACGCCGACCATCTCAAGACACCCGACGACGTGGACCTTTGTGTTGCTGCCGGCTTTACCTTCTACACCGTGGACCCCGGAGATCATGTGGACAACGCCGCCGACACCGATGACCCGGCTACCCTCCGCCAGAAGGTCGAGGCCCTGCCCTGGGACCTCTTGCAGGCCTCCCCGGATGATTTGCGTCGCCAGTATCTCGGCCAGAGGTTTGATGTGGGCGACTTCGCTGTCACGTTTAGCGAAGAGGAACTGCTGCGCGCGGCGGTCAAATATGACCGGGCCGTGGCCCACACCGCCCGCATGTACCGCCACCTGGCGGAGCAGATGGGGAATCGCGCATTCGAACTGGAGATGTCGGTGGACGAGACCGAGACTCCCACCACCATCCCCGAGCACTACTTCGTCGCCAGCGAACTCAAGCGGCTAGGCGTGCGGTGGGTCAGCCTGGCCCCGCGCTACATCGGCCGCTTTGAAAAAGGGGTGGACTACATCGGTGACCTGGACGCCTTCGAGGCCGACTTCGCCCGGCACGTCGCCATCGCCCGCGCATTAGGACCCTACAAACTCAGCCTGCACTCCGGCTCCGACAAATTCAGCATCTACCCCATCGCCGCCCGTGTGGCCGGCGACCTGGTACACCTGAAGACGGCCGGCACCAGCTACCTGGAGGCGCTGCGGGCTATCGCTGGTGTGAAGCCCGATCTCTTCCGCGAGATTTTAGCCTTCGCCTTCGAGCGCTACGGCGAGGACCGCGCCTCGTACCACGTCTCGGCCGATCCGGCCAAAATCCCCACGCCCGCGCAACTGGCGGACGCCGAATTGGCTCCGGTGCTGGATGATTTCGACGGGCGGGAGATGTTGCACGTCACCTTTGGCTCGGTGCTGACGGCCCGGGACGCTGACGGCAGCTATCGCTTCCGGGACCGGCTGCTGGCTGCGTTGCAGGCCGACGAAGAAGCCCACTACGCCGCGCTGGAAGCCCACTTCGATCGGCACATCGCGCCCTTTGGTCAATAGTAGAGGACTGGCCTATGACGATCGGCTGGAACGGGTAGTGAATTCTGCTGTACTAACGTAACTCTATCACTTCGCTAACGCAACTCTAACGCGCCGTTTGCGCTTCTCTAACACAAGGCTGATATGATGGGAGCGTCAAGTGAAGTTGGTATCACAATCTATTAGATGATGCGAAGTATAGAGGAGGAAAACTACAATGGCTACTATCGTTCGATGGACCCCGTTTGACGAGGCAGTTTCACTGCGCGAGGCAATGGACCGGTTGTTTGAGGAGAGTTTTGTTCGACCGTCTCGCTCCAGCGCCGTCACCAATGGCAATATCGCCATGGAGCGCTTGCCGGTGGACTTGTATGAAACGGATGAGGAACTGATTCTCAAGGCGCGTCTGCCCGGCGTAAACCCAGAAGACGTGGAAATCACCTTTAATGGGGAAGAGTTGCTCGTTAAGGCTGATTTACCCAGTGACGCTGCGCTGGATGAGGCCAAGAATTGGGATTGGTACCGGCACGAACTGTATCACGGACCGGTAGGCCGCCGCGTCAACCTGCCCACGCTGATTGATTCCGACAAGGTCGAGGCCACCTTCCGCAACGGTGAGCTGACGCTGGTGCTTCCCAAGGCTGAAGAAGTCAAGCCACGTAGCATCAAGGTCAAAACCGTCAAATAACAGCAAGCTATTGCGTGAAAAAGAGGGCACTTCGGTAAGCGCCCTCTTTTTCGTTATTGGCCCCTGACTGCTTCCAGCACACGCTCCACTGCCTGTTCAATCTCGCCATCGCTGGTGTCCAGGGTAATATGTTCGTGCTGGATAGGCTCCGCCCGACGACGCATGCGCAGATATACTTCCCAGTCGGCGTCGGAGTAGTCGTCCGGCTCACGGGCAGCCGGGTCTCCGCGCCGTCGCGGAGCCAGCCGCTCGCGGATCACCTCCTCGCTGGCGGTCACCTCCACCACTAAGAGCCGCGCCCCGTTCCGCTCCGCCAGGCGATAAGCCAACTGCCGGTGATACTCGTAGAGATTGGTGGCGTCGTATATCACGTGATAATAGTGGCGCAAACACCAACCGATGAGGATGTGACACACGACGTGCACCCGCCGGCTCTCCTCGGCTGTATAGGTTGGCCGGTTCCCGAGCTGTGTGGCACAGCCAAGAGTGGCAAACAGGCTTTGGCGCACCCGGTCAGACTCGACCACAACTGCCGGCAGCCGATGTTGCAGCCTGTGGGCCAGGGTACTCTTGCCCGTGCCAGGCAGCCCACATAACATCACCAGCACCGGCTGACCGGGCGCCAACGTGGGCATGGTCAGCGTGGATTTGGCAGCCGCAACGGCTGCGCCCATGTCGAAAGAAGTGTCTTCTTGCATCGTTCCCGTATTGATATCTTGATTATACTCCAACTAATAGGAATTAAAAAGAGCCCCTGAAATGCGGGCGAGTGACGAAGAAGGGCTTAACGCTTGGACAAAGGCCCGTTTTGAGGTACAATACATCCACGCCCTACAACAGGATGAGTAGACACATGAGCGAGTTGGCCATCTTCAACAACCGCTATCAACTTCTGGCCAAAATTGGACAGGGTGGTCTGGCCGAGGTGTACCGGGCGCAAGATGTAGCCCTGGGACGACTGGTTGCCGTCAAGGCACTGCGTCACGAATACGTATTAGACCCGACTTTTCTGGTACGCTTTCATCGTGAAGCGCAAAGCGCGGCCAGCCTCACCCACCCTAATATTGTGGCTGTGCATGACTTTGGTCAAGATCTGGGCCGACCTTACATCGTAATGGAGTATGTGCCGGGCCGTGACCTGCGAACCATATTGCAGGAAGGGGGCGCACTATCGGTAGATCAGGCAGTGGACATTTGCCTCCAGATTTGTGCAGCCGTCGGCTATGCTCACCGGACGGGACTGGTACACGGCGACATCAAGCCCGGCAACATCCTCGTCACGCCCGACGGTCGGGCCAAAGTGGTGGACTTTGGCCTGGCCCGCTCGCTGGGAGAATCGGCGATGGACGAGGAGGGCGAACTGGTGTGGGGCACACCTGCTTACTTTGCCCCCGAACAGGCGGCCGGCGACCGCGTGCTCCCCGCCACCGACGTATATGCTATCGGCGTCATATTATACGAGATGCTCACCGGGAGACTCCCGTTTACGGGATCCGACGCCGAAGTTGCCCGCAAGCACTTATATGAGACACCCATCCCTGCCAATATGGTCAATCCGCGCATTCCAGCCCGGCTGGTTCGCATCATTGACGCGGCAATGAGCAAGCAACCGGGCGAACGCTTTCGTACCGCCGACCACATGCGCCAGGCGCTGGCCGACTTTCGTCAAGGAGGGGAAGGACAGACCGGCTATTATACTCCCTCCGTCGCCCCGGTTTCCGCACCGGCCTCGGTCCCGGCAGCAACGGCCAACGCCTCCGTCACACAACCGACCGGCGTGGACTGGATTGCCCTGACCCTCGGCTTCTTTGCCGTGATCGCCGTACTGGGGTTGATACCGCTGTGGGCGTTCGTCTACCGGGCATACGTGCGGCATCCTATTCCGGCCAGCATGTCTACACCCACGGCCACCCTGTCTGCCGGTCAGGTGCGCGTGCCCGACGTGATCGGTATGGAGGAGGAGGACGCCCGCCGGGTAATTGAGAGCACAGGGCTACAAATGGAAGTCATCGGCCAGGCGAATCATCCTACTATCCCCACCTTCGCCATCATCGATCAGACGGTGCGGGCAGGCGAACCGGTTGCCGAGGGAACGACCATCGGCGTCGTCACCAGCCAGGGACCGGAATTAGTGGAAGTGCCAGCGCTAACAGGCAGATCACTGGGTGAGTCGCAGGCGCAGATACAAGCCATAGGCCTTATCGCTGAAACCCGAGACGCCTGGAGCGACCAACCGCCCGGCGTTGTCATTGAACAGGATCCGCCGGCTGGCTCCCTGGTTCAAAGTCGTGGCCTGGTGGTGCTGACGGTCAGCAGCGGGACGCGAGTGCCTGTCGGCGCCACTCTGGGAGGTAAAATCCTGCTGGCTGCCTACGAGCTGCCGCGCCTGGACTACCGGCCGGGGGAGACGTTGCCGCTCACCCTCATCTGGCAGGCTATTCAGTCTCCGGGCCAGGGCTATACCGTATTCGTGCACCTTACCCGCGCCGATGGCAGCCCTCTCAGCCAGCAAGACGGACCACCGGCAAATGGGACTCGTCCCACCGATACCTGGTCGCCGGGCGATCAAATCACCGATGCTCACCAACTTAGCATCCCACCCGATGCAGCGCCTGGCGAATATTGGCTACGAGTGGGCTTGTATAATGGCGGCGGCCGCTTCCCGGTGACAGATCCAGGCCAGGCCAACACCGCCGACGATGCCATTGTGCTGCGTTCTGTCCGGGTAGTTGGAGACTAGGGACTGGAGATCAAATAAGTAAGAGATAGTGGCGAAAAACGACTGTATTTGGTATAATTAAATGGGAGAATGCAAAGCATCGTATTTAGTAGGCAATACGCTTGGAGGCAACGAAGTGGGTTCAGGTTTGTTCAGAAATGGTCTTGTATATCTCTTGATTATTGTCGCCATCGCGGCTTTGATTTTCAGCGTCTTCTCTGGCCCCCAGCAGACATCGGACATCGACATCACCCAGGTGGCATCTGACATCAAGAGCGGTAAGGTCAAAATGATCACGGTGCAGGGCGATACCCTCACCATCGAGTATAACGATCCTAGCCTGGCGCTGCGCACATCGCGCAAGGAGCCGGATATCACCATCTTCGAATCCCTTGAGAGCCTGGGAGTGACCCCGGCTAATCTGAAGAACGTCGCCATCGAGATTAAGCCGGCCAACGCCTGGGGCGGATGGGCGAATCTACTGGTCACCATCGTTCCCTTGATACTCTTTGGGGCTCTACTCTTCTTTATGGTCAGACAGGCGCAGGGCACGAACAATCAGGCGCTTAGCTTTGGCAAGAGCCGGGCGCGCATGTTCACCGGCGACAAGCCGACCGTCACCTTCGACGACGTGGCCGGCGCCGACGAGGCCAAGCAAGAACTGGCGGAGGTGGTAGAGTTCCTGCGCGAGCCGGAGAAATTCATCTCCCTGGGCGCCCGCATTCCCAAGGGAGTGCTGATGGTAGGACCTCCCGGCTGCGGCAAGACCTTGATGGCCAAAGCAGTTTCGGGCGAGGCAGGAGTGCCTTTCTTCAGCATCTCGGGCAGTGAGTTTGTGGAGATGTTCGTCGGAGTGGGTGCCAGCCGGGTGCGGGACCTGTTCGACCAGGCGAAGCGCAACAGTCCATGTATCGTGTTCGTGGACGAGATCGACGCGGTGGGGCGGCACCGGGGCGCGGGACTGGGCGGCAGTCACGACGAACGAGAGCAGACGTTGAACCAGATCCTGGTGGAGATGGATGGTTTTGACACGGACACGAACGTGATCGTGGTGGCAGCGACCAACCGTCCGGACATCTTGGACCCGGCCTTGCTGCGTCCGGGTCGGTTTGACCGGCGGGTCGTGCTGGATCGGCCTGACTGGAACGGGCGCAAGATGATATTGGATGTCCACGTGCGTGGCAAGCCATTGGCCTCGGACGTAGACCTGGGGAAGATCGCCAAGGGAACCATTGGCTTTGTGGGGGCCGACATTGAGAACCTGGTGAACGAGGCTGCCATCCTCGCTGCCCGCCGTAACAAGAAGGCGATCAGCATGACCGAGTTCCAGGAAGCGGTGGAAAGGGTTATGCTGGGCCCCGAACGCAAGAGCCGCGTCATCAGCGTGAAAGAGAAGGAGATCGTCGCCTACCACGAAGCGGGTCACGCATTAGTTGCCCGTATGACGCCTGGTTCCGACCCGGTACAAAAAGTGAGCATCATCGCCCGGGGTATGGCGGGCGGCTATACACTGCTCCTGCCGGAAGATGACCGTACTCTTGTCAGCAAGTCTCGCTTCCTGGCGCGACTGTCCGTTTTCTTGGGCGGACGCGTGGCCGAGGAAGTGATGTTTGACGACATCACCACTGGCGCCAGTAACGACCTGGAGCAAGTAACGCGCATCGCGCGAGCCATGGTCACCCAATATGGGATGAGCGACAAACTGGGCCCTGTCACCTTTGGCGAGAAGGAAGAACTGATCTTTCTGGGTAAGGAGATCGGCGAACAGCGTAACTATAGCGAAGAGGTGGCCGAGGCTATCGACGAAGAAGTGCAAAACCTGGTCAACCTGGCCTATCGCCATGCCCACGACGTGCTCACCCGCTATCGCGACAAGTTGGTGGCCATCGCCGAACGGTTGAAGGAAGAGGAAACCATCGACGCCGACGAATTCGAGACGTTTTTTGCCGACCTGCCCCCCCAAGAGAAGCTAATTCTCGCTCCACAATCGGTGGCGGCGTGAGATGTAGCGTTCGTAAAAGGGAGACGAGATCTCTCGTCTCCCTTTTTTGGGTGACTATGCACCCCACCATTTGAGCACTCGTAACGCTCGTAGCGTTATCCACTTGCTCGGCTCTCCTACCCGGTCTACTCCCAACTCTTGCGCTTGAGGGCTCACGAACTCTGAACACCAGCGACCATCCGGTCTCTGTTTATTGAGCACCCAAGCCGCCGCCGCTTCCAACCGAGGGTCGGGCGTGCATCTCAGACTGGCCAGAGTCTCCAGCGTCTCCAAGATATCGCACTGAAAGCCTCGCGGGAAACCAAGCTTGAACCACTCCGGGCTAACCCCTTCAGAACACGGGTAATTGGCCTGCGCCAGGTCATAACTGAGGAGGAAATCCACTCCTTGGCCAATGACTGGGGTTACCGCAGAGCCCCGCTTGCGCGGAGGTATTGCCGTCATCATGCGTAGCAGCTTGACCACGCCCCAGGCGCAAGGCAGACCGGCGTTATAGGCACATTCATAGCCCATTGAAATGGCGAATTCAACCGCCCGCTCCAGACGTGGGTCGGGGTAGAAACCTAGCCGCAAGAGGGCCTCGCTGACCAGGCCTTGAGTGCAAGGGCGCACGCCGCTGTAGACAGGATGCTTACTGGGAAAAGCACCATCCTCCTGCTGCATTTTCTCG
>JAHELX010000751.1 GCA_024643945.1 Anaerolineales bacterium | reverse complement strand
CGGCCAACGCCAGCACCACCGCCTGGCGGGGCAGACCGGCTTCGGCATGCTCCCAGGTCCAGCCAGGCGCCGGCCGGCACGCGCTCAGAATCAAAAGGCCGCAGAGAACTCCAAGCCTCAGACGGGATTTCAAGTCACAACTGTACTTCGACACGCTACAATCAGACAAGAGTCAGACAGCGAATATAGCCTAAAATGTTCGTTACTACTCAGCCTGAAGGTGCCCGGCACTTCATCGACAGAAATGCACTATGTCCGGTCCGCTGTCAGACGCCAGATTACGCCTTAAAGGCCGCAAAAGTGCCGGGCACCTGAGTAGTTACAAATGTTCAATACTTACGAACAATGGCTCGATAGGTGGTGGGCTGGCGAAGCTGGAAGAGCTGATATTCCTCACGCAGACGACGCACCTCATCCAGGTCAACTCGGGCCAGGGCGTAGCCCTCGATCTCCTCGTCCATGGAGCTATATACCTCACCGCGCGGACCGACGATCATGCTCTGGCCGAAGAAGCTGTAGCTGGGCTCTTCGCCGATGCGGTTGGTAGCAGCGACGAAGATCGAATTTTCAAAGGCACGGGCCAGCGCAAAAGCGTTCCACTCCTCGGTGTGAGGTCGCTCCCAACTGGCGCACAGACATAAAATCTCGGCGCCATCCAGTGCCAGCGAACGGGCAACTTCAGGAAAAGCCATGTCCCAACCCAGCATCAAGCCCACCGCGCCAAAGCCGGTCTCGAGCACCGGGTAGCGAAAGCCAGGCCGGAAGGCCAGCCGCTCTTCGCCGCGCGGGTGTACCTTGCGGTAATCGCCGATCACTTCGCCGTCGGGGCCGACCAGGATGGCGGCGTTATAAATGATACTCTCCACTTTCTCTTTGAGCGCCATACCAAAAACGATGTGGGTATTGAATTCAGTCGCTTGCTGCGCCATCAGGTTGACGCTATGGCCCGGGACCTTCTCGGCCAGGTCGGTGAAGCGGACTCCACATTCGTAACCGGTGGTGATCAATTCGGGGAAGACGATCAGATCCACCCGCTGCTCCAGGCAAATCTTCTCGATGAATTCCGTCATACGAATGAGGTTATCCCCCACCTCGTAGAGTTTAGGTTGCATCTGTACAACGGCCACGGCGATTTCGCGCATCGGTCACTTTCTCCTAAGATAGAACATTTGTGCCAGATATTATAACAAATTTATACATAATCTGCAAACATCTTCGCAATGATTGTCCCTATTGTGCTGTCCCTCTGGTAGCGCCAGCGAACCGGGGTTAAGATATTCAAGGAATTCTACTTCACGCCGCCGATACGCGCAAACAGGCACGTGATGGCCGATCAGATATCTATCGGGCAACCTCGCCCTCTTGCTTGCACGCTCATTTACAGGTATACTGTTTTCTCACCACTCAGTAACCGACCATCAATCAGGGGCTCTGATATTCAACTTGGGAGGCATGATGATGCGCGCCGCAGACATCATTGTCAAGAAGCGAGACGGCGGCGAACTGACCGCCAAGGAGATTGAATTCTTCATTCAGGGCTATACGCGGGGCGACATCCCCGACTATCAGGCCGCAGCCTGGTGCATGGCGGTGCTGCTGCGCGGCATGACCCACCGCGAGGCGACCGACCTGACCCTGGCTATGGCTCACTCGGGCGACATGTTAGATCTACACGCTATCGCCCCCTTCGTGGTGGACAAGCACTCTACGGGTGGGGTAGGCGACAAGACCACGCTGGTCGTGGCGCCGCTGGTCGCCAGCCAGGGGCTGCCTGTCGGCAAGATAAGCGGGCGCGGGCTGGGCTTCTCTGGCGGCACCCTGGACAAGCTGGAAAGCGTCCGAGGCTTCACCGTTACCCTCAGCCGGGAACAATTTATGCGCCAACTGGCCGAACACGGCATCGTCGTCGCCGGACAATCGGCCGAGCTGGCCCCGGCCGACGGCAAGCTCTACGCGCTGCGCGACGTGACCGGCACCGTCGAGAGTCTGCCCCTCATCGCCAGCAGCATTATGAGCAAGAAGATCGCCGCCGGCAGCGACGCCATCGTTCTCGACGTGAAGGTAGGCAAGGGCGCTTTTATGAAGACCGAGGCTCAGGCCGAGGAACTGGCGGAACTGATGGTAGCCATCGGTCGGGGAGTGGGGCGCCAGGTGGCGGCGGTCATCTCCGACATGAACCAGCCGCTGGGCCAGGCCGTGGGCAACGCGCTGGAGGTGCGCGAGGCGATCAATACCCTGCACGGCGGTGGCCCGCCCGACTTTCGCGAGCATTGCCTGACCGTAGCCGGGATGATCCTGCTGTTGGCGGGAAAGGCGCCCACCCTGGATGAAGCCCGGAGCATATTGATCCGCTCTCTCGAAGATGGCTCTGCATGGCACAAATTCGTAGAGTGGCTGGTTGCCCAGGGAAGCGACCGGGCGGTACTGGAAGCACCCGGCCTGCTGCCCAGCGCCGCACTGATCGAGGACGTACCCTCTCCGAGGGCGGGCTTTATCACCGAAATTGACGCTTATGAGGTAGGGCTGACCGCTGTCATGTTGGGGGGTGGGCGTGAGAAGAAAGGCGATCCGATTGACTACGCGGTGGGAATCGTCCATCACAAGAAGGTAGGCGATTGGGTAGAAGAGGGAGAGCCGCTGCTGGCCATCCACGCCAACGACGAGGGCAAGTTAGCCGAAGCACGCGACCGGCTGCTGTCGGCCATCGGTTGGAGTGAGGAGCCGGTAACGCCGCCGCCGCATACCCACAAGATCATCGGCTGATGTCCCAAATCGTGCGCTGTCACGCCTGCCAGGCCAGCTTCTCTCTGGATCCAGAAGCACTGCACCCCTACCGGGATGGTCTGATCCAGGGCCAGCGCGCGCCTCGCTACTGGGTGCGCTGCCCGGTATGTGGGCAGAAGAATGTGATAGAGCTTAGCAGCGAGCCAGAGGTTATTGTGGGCAAGCCTGCTGCGCGGTAGGGTGGAGGTTTGACATAGCCGAAGCCGCTCGATCTATTGCAGCGAGCGGCTTTCTTGCTTTGAAGAGTATACTACCGCAGGTCCGTCCAGGCGCGCCGGATGACTACAACCATGGCGTAGCTGACCCACGCCGACAGCAAGGTGGTCACAATGGCTGCGATGGTCAGCAGCGTGGAAATCCGCTGCCTGAGCTGGCCGGCCTCGGCCTGCAAGGCGACCAGCCGGCTGTCTGCCTGCGCCAGATCCTGCTGGGCCATCTCCAGCTCATGGTTTATGTTTGAGGCTGCGGTGGATATCTTTGAGACTTCGCTGGCTGTCCCTTCGCGAAGCTGGCGAAT
>JAHELX010000750.1 GCA_024643945.1 Anaerolineales bacterium | reverse complement strand
CGTCAAGGTCGATAGCTTGCCTGATGTCATCAATGGCGTCGCCAGGCCGGCCCAACCGATCGAACAGGAGGGCTCGGTCAGCGTAGTAAGCAGCCACGTTCGGGTCCAGGCTAACGGCGGCGTTATACTCGGTCAACGCGTCGGCGTCTTCCCCCTGAGCCGCGTAGACGGTCGCCAGACGGAAGTGGTAGGATGCTTCCTGCGGCACTTGTTCAATGAGCTGGCGGTAGATGATGGCCGCCTGGGCGTAGGCTTCCGCCGCGCCGGCATCGCCCTGCTTCTGATAGGCATCTCCCAACTTGATTTGGTAGGCAATGTTGACTGGATCCGTCTTAACCGCGAGACGATACGCCTCGACTGCTTGCGTCAATTCGCCTGCCTCGAGAGCGGCATCACCCCGGATGGCCACTTCGGCCGCTTGTAGCACGGCCTCTAATCGCTTGCGGACCTCGGTTTCCAACCCCGGCTGCTGCAGGAACCCACTTATGAGGGCTACGTAGGTCTGATCCAGGGTTACTGCCCGGCGGAAGGGCGCTTCGGCCTCGGCCGGAGCGAAGGCCAGCCGGGCCACGCCAAGACCGTACCAGGCGTCCACGTTCTCGGGAGCCAGGATGCTGCCTTGCTGGAACGCGTCCGCTGCCTCCTGATGTTCGCCCTGCTGGCGCAAGGCTTCCCCTTTACCCAACCAGGCGTTGACATTCTGGTCATTGCGGTCCAGCACTTCATTGTATTCACCCTCAGCGTCGGCCCAACTCCCCTGGTCGGCATAGGCAGCGGCCAAGCTTAGACGGTAGCTCTCATTGTCTTTAGCGGCCTCCACTGCCTGCTTCAACTCGGCCAGGGCCAGATCCGGCTTCGCCTGTTCTTGGTATACGCCTGCCAGGACAAACCGATAGCTCGCTCGTTCCAGCGGTCTATCGATGGTAACGGTCAAGCTGATGGCCCGGATATAGGCCAGGCGGGCCTCGGTCAGCGCCTCATGGCGCACTTGCTCGTCATCCGCCTCAAGGGCCTGGGTGTAGCGAGCCTGGCCTTGATCGGCATACGCTCTGGCAGCCTCTATCAGGCCGCCGAAGACGATTTCTTCGAAGTCAAAGTCCAAGTCCTCGCGCACCTTCAACGCTTCGAAAAGAACCTCATCCTTTGCTAGTTTTCCGAAGGACGTGTCTCGCTCAACGGCTCCCTTCAAGGTTTCTATGGCGCTCAGATGTTGGCCGGCCAGGATCTGAGCCCGGGCCAGGTGGTACCAGTAGCTGGCTTCGCTAGGATTCAGGCCCTTCGCGCGGTCGAGGTCAAGGACCGCCAGCCCGGCGAAGTAGTCTCGCTTGTCCAAGGTATTGCGGGCTTCGATCAGGTAGGCCCGCCCTCGCTTGAAAAGGGCGGGGTGGTAGTCGGGTCGACGGTTGAGAGCTCTGTCGTACTCTTCAATCGCCCCATTGTAGAATTCCTGAGCAAACAGTTCATCTCCTTTCTGAACGTGGTCTAAGGCGGCGAAGTCATCAGTCAGATAGTACTCGGACGGGTAGTAACGGATACCGTGGACAAGCTCCTTGTCGAAGGCCAGAACAGAGCGCCGGCTTACAACCCGGGTTTTGCCGGTCGTCAGCGATTTCTCCCAGTTGGTCTGGCTGACGAAGATGAAATACCGCTCCTCGGTTTGCCCAATGAATTCAAACAGGCCACTGGTCGTGGGATTCTCCAGGGGCATCCCCATATCAGCCAGGGTCTCCATACTCGTCTCGTCGCCAGTAAACTGGACGACGACGGGTAGGCCCCCGCCCAAAGCAGCAGGCAATTTCTCGTAGACGTACCTACCGTAGGTGACGAGCAGCAGGAAAAAGAGGATGCCCAGCGAGGTCAATCCGGCTGGCGATTTGGCCCGCCGCTTAAACAGCGTTATAAGGTCTTCGGACTCCGCGCTCGTCTGGGCCGCCGCCTTAGCCTGGACAGCATCCGGCTGGGGTTGGTCGGATGCTGAGGTGAGGGGAGCCTTGCGGAAGAAATTATGGTCTCTCAGCCAACGCTCCCAGCGTAAGGGGTTGGCGTAGAGGAAGATCAGAGCCAGGCAGCCACTGGCGAGGGACCAGATGAACAAAGGACCACTTAGCCCCTTGAACTCCCACATCACTACAGCCAGTAGACCGTTCATCACAGCCGCCAGCGCGACCGTTGCCGCCGACCTGATATAGAGCCGTCTCGGCCCGGGCAGGAGTTCGGCCGCCGAGCGGGCAGCCAGGGCGATGATAGTTACACCGGCTAACAGAACCATATACGAGATGCCAGCAGCCACATACCGTTCTCGCACAAGAGCGCCTTCAAAGACGCCGTGCTTGAGCAGGCTCAGGTTGACGACCACAAAGCCGATGCCGAACGTCAGCCCGGCAGCTCCAGCGACACGCCCGACGATACTTACTAGCACTGTCAGGATTTCCTGAAGGGATGGCGTGGGACCGCCAGTATTGTCACCACGACCAGCCATGGGAACCTCCGTTCACTCATTTATCTATTACTGGATCGTGTTCCTACCAGAGGTAGCGATCATGGGCCGAGCCCTTTCCAGTCTGGTGCGGAAGCAGTTTGGGTATTCATCCAACAGACAACCATCCTTTTGCAGAGACAAAAAGCCGAAAACAAACCTCCTGCCGGGGGATTGCTTTCGGCAGCTACTGAAAATCTCGGTTGCGCTCCGCCGCTTGGATGTGTGCAACGAAGATAATACGATTCAGCCAGCGGGAGAATGAGGAAATAGAAGCGGTGAAGTAAGAGTAATAAATTTGTTGTCTGATACCAATATATCATGGTTTTCAACCCATGTCAACGATTTTTTAGCATCCTGTCTCCTAATCTCCGAGCGAAGCCCCCCTTTGGTGCAATTCCCCCCATAAGCCTGCTGTTATCGCTGAAGATTCATGGTATAATTTACAGGGTATAAAAAAGGAGATTACCAGGTATGTCCGCCTTGTTTCCGGACACTCAACCCCAGGCCGAGCGAGTGCAGATTGAGTTGCTGCGCCAGGCCCCGCCGTGGCGCAAACTGGACATGGTTGGCCAGTTGAACCAGGCCGTGCGCACCCTGGCCCTCAGCGGGTTGCGCCAACGCTATCCCCAGGCCACACCCCAGGAGCTGCGCCGCCGCCTGGCCGACCTGTTGCTAGGCCCGTCCCTGGCCGCCCTGGTCTACGATCCTCGAGCTTCTGCCAGACAGGAGTAGATAGATGCCATCTGAACCTGTGGCCGTCACGTTACTGGTGGTGGAGGCACTGGAGAGGCTGGGCGTGCCTTACCTGATCGGCGGGTCGCTG
>JAHELX010000116.1 GCA_024643945.1 Anaerolineales bacterium | reverse complement strand
AACGCATCGCGGCGGCTGGGCTTTCCGACCGCTGTCGCGTACAGGTACGCGACTATCGCCAGGTAGATGAGCCCGCAGGCTACGACGCGCTGGTCAGCGTAGGTATGTTCGAGCACGTCGGCGCGGCAATGCTGCCTACATACTTTGCCCAGGCGCTACACCTGATACGTCCTGGCGGCGTCTTCCTCAATCATGGCATTGCCAGCCGTGCCACCGACCAACTTCAGCACGGTCCAAGCTTTTCCGATACCTACGTCTTTCCCGATGGCGAACTGGTGCCCATCAACGTCACGCTGCGTACTGCCGAGGCGGCCGGTTTCGAGGTGCGCGATGTGGAGAGTTTACGCGAGCATTACGCACTGACGTTACGTCACTGGGTACGCCGCCTGGAAACGCAGCATGAACAGGCGCTGACGTTTGTAGACGAGCCGACTTATCGCATCTGGCGGCTGTTTATGTCTGGCTCAGCCCACGGTTTTACTACCGGGCAACTGAACGTTTATCAGACCCTGCTAGTCAAGCCGGACGAAGGCGGGGGAAGCGGCCTGCCCCTGACGCGGACCGATTGGTACTAAGGAACATCTTATTTAAATCTCGTTCCTAAGTGACTGCTTAGCCAGAGCAGGGCCTCCTCCCAAACCCGCAGCACTACCTCCTTGCCGAGGGCCTGTTGTTCTGAAGAACAACAGGCCCTCACCCATATCTTAAGGTTCCCTTAAGCTTATCTTAAAATAAATATAAAGACAAGCCGGCCAATTGTGAGCTATGATAGGAATGCTGTTACCTGTGGCTGGCACAGCTTAAGAGTGTGTCTGAAAAGTAGGGTGGGGCAGACTCAGGCAGGCTGGAAAGCCCACCCCACGACCTTTCAGACAGTTTCTAAGAACCTGAAGACTCAACCTCGAGGTTCTAGGCTGTGGTCCACACTGGATCATCTATCCCACAAATAGTTCTCTATGTAGGAGAGGAAAAATGAACACATCCAAGGCTTACCGCACGAAAGTGCCAGTTCTTATCGTAGTACTGCTCCTTGTTCTTGCGGCGGGCTGCAGTGGGCTGCAGAACCCTATCACATCGCTGTCCACATCCAACGTCTCTGTAGTGGCGGCACCATCGACGACCACCCAGCCGTCCACGGCTTCTGTGCAAACCGATGCCTTCGCCGGGGCGATTCGCCAGGTGACTGAACAGGTCAAGCCGGCGGTGGTGCAGATCACCAACGAACAGGTCCAGGTGGATCAATTCAACCAACCATTTACGGTACCGGCCGGCGTGGGCTCAGGCATAATTTACGACAACCAGGGACACATCCTGACCAACAACCACGTCGTGGAAGGGGCACAGAAGTTGCTGGTGTCGCTGCCGGATGGCCGGTCATTCCCGGCCAAGCTACTCGGGCGGGACTCGCAAACCGATCTGGCCGTGGTGGAAATCAGCGGTAGCAATCTCCCAGTGGCTAAACTCGGCGACTCTGGCCAGTTGCAAGTTGGCGATTGGGTGGTAGCCATTGGCAACGCGCTGGCCCTACCGGGGGGACCCACCGTGACGGCAGGTGTGGTGAGTGCCCTGGACCGGACGGTGCAGGAGCCTGCCGGTCCCACAAGCCAGGGACCCTTCCTATTTGACGTGATTCAGACCAGTGCTCCCATCAACCCCGGAAACTCGGGGGGGCCGCTGGCAAACCTGAACGGCGAGGTCGTAGGGATTAATACGCTGGTCGCTGGCCAGGCCGAGCCCGGGGTGCAGGCCCAAGGCATCGGGTTTGCCATCGCGATTTCGACGGCCAAGCCGATCGCCGACCAACTCGTGGCGACAGGTAAAGTGATTCACCCTTACCTGGGCGTTGGCTACATCCCCCTCAATCCGGCTATCGCAGCTCAACTGGGCATTCAGGCCAAGGAAGGCGTTGTGATAGCCCGGGTGGTGCCAGGCTCACCGGCCGAGAAGACTGGCCTGCAGGTCCGGGAAGTCATCACTGAAGTGGATGGCACCCCCTTAACGGGAGAATCAGCACTGGCGCAGATTATCAATGAGCACAAACCAGGCGACACCCTGACGCTGACAATGCTAAAAGGGACTCAGCAGTCGACAGTGAAGCTAACCCTGGGCGAGATGCCATCACCCTGAGGGACTAAGTACCTATCCGAAAACCCTCCCGCAGGTTTCCCGGGCCCGCTGGCGCGAGCCACCTGCCCGTCCTGGCTCCGCCACGCGGGCCAGGGTGCCGCGCCGAGAGGTGCGGGCAGGACGGGCAGAACCTGCGCGAGGGTGCGCAACCTGAGTGGTTACCACAAAATAAGTTCAAGGGAGGTTTAAATCTAGTATGGAGCCATTGCCCCCTGAAATGTTACCTGCTGTAGCTTATGTGAAATTTAGCGTTTTCAATCTCGCCATCCCCAACATCATCGCCTGGGCCGCGGTGATTGTGGTACTTTTTGTGGCTGCCTGGGCCCGTTTGCCCAAGATCTTCGAGCCCGAGCCCTGATCTGGAGTGGAGGTGACCTATGAATCTGACTCGAATGACCCAGCAGTTTCTGACAGGCAATTTGACTCTTGAGGATGCTCTTCCGACGCAGATGCCAGCTTATGTCAACTCTGTTGCCTACCTCTTTGGCGTCTCGGCCCTGTCAGGCCTGGGGATGTTGGTCCTGACCGGCGTGGTGATGACCATATTTGGCCCGCTTTGGTACCACAACTCGCCGGCGGGGCGTTTTGTCAACGGTCTGCACTTTTGGAGCGTGCAGGTCTTCTTTTTCGCCATCCTGCTGCATTTGATCACCAAGTATCTGAAGGCCGCCTGGCGAGAGGGACGGGCGTGGACCTGGATTGTAGGGGTGTTGACCTTTGGGGCGGCAATGATCACCGGGCTGACCGGCTACCTGTCGCAGACGAACTGGGATTCCCAGTGGATTTCTGTACAGTCTAAGGACGCCTTAAATGCTGCGGGGGTAGGCGCCTTTATCAACACCATGGATACCGCTCAGGTCCTTACCCTGCACGTGGTCGTCCTACCCCTCGTGGTTGTGATATTGGTAGGGATACATCTGTTCTTCATCCGCCGGGACAGCCCGGTGAGACCCTTGCCGTTGGAGGGAAGCCAAAATGAGCCAAAGGTCTGAGGCAAACCTGCGCGGCATCCCTATGAAGCCTTACGATCTGATCCGCGAAGGGTTGATCGTGCTCCTGGTGTGGGTGGTCATCATTTTCATACTGGCCATCGTGTTTAGTGCGCCAGATTATCCTACGGTGCGTGGCGAAGACGTGGCCAAGCGCCAACCCATCGCCTACCTGAAGACCAGCGCCAATATCCTGGCCGGCAACAGCAGCCTACAGGATTATGGTCCTCCATACACCTCAGACACGGCCAATGCCCAACAGCTCTTCGGCGTTGCTCCGGCAGATTGGTTTGGCGTGACGATCCCCATCAACCCACCCCAGGACTTTGTTCTCAAGCCACTAGGGCGGGTTGCGGTTCTGAACCAAGAAGTGGCCAGTGCGTTACAAACTTATGAGGCTGCTACACCCGACCAACAGCAGACGTGGCTGAATGCCTACCTGGCTGCCCTCGACAAGGCGACTGTAGTCAACGGCCAGGTACAGATCCCGGACGGCGACTATGGCCCGGTGACTACCTTGATGAACGGTATGCTCGAGCTGGGGCGAGCCGGTTTGCTGGAAGGCGCTCTGGAGAGCAGTGCCAGGTTGCCATTCACACTTGATTTCACCCACTCGCTGCTGTTCTTTCAAGATGACGTAGACCATAGTGTGGCACAGACGTTAGACATGTCAGGCGACCGGTGGGGCATCAGTCACGAAACCGGGCCCTATCCCGGGGCGTGGTGGCTGTGGCCTTACACCTTCTGGTACCAAATCCCCCCCATGTCCACATCACCCAACGGCGATTTGCAAGTAGTCACAATCGTCTTGGTGATTTTCCTGGCAACTGTGTTCATGCCCTTCATACCCATCCTGAACCGGCTGCCGCGTTGGCTGGGGATCTACAAGCTTATCTGGCGCGATTGGTACAAGCGTACAGCCGATTCTGAGCAAGACACTAACCAGGCAGCAGGATAAAAGCGCTACTGAAAATTTAACTCTTGTGGACCGACGTTGCTGGCAAATGGACGCAGGCAGATTTACACAAGCTGAGCTTGGAGAAGGGAGCAAGTGAATGCATGCCATAATCAGTGCACTTCACATACGCCAACTCATCGTCGGCCTGCTACTGGTCGTGATTATAGTTGGTGGTGCATACTTCCTATTGGTATCGAGAACCCAGGCTGCATCGCAGCAGCCCATTGCCTTCAATCACCAGATAATGGTTCAGGCAGGCATCACTTGCTTGTTCTGCCACGCAGATGCGATGAGGTCGCCAGCAGCCGGCATGCCCAGCGTAGAGAAATGCATGGGGTGTCACGCCGTGATCGCCACAAGCTTGCCGGAGGTCAAGAAGTTAGCTGGCTACTGGGAGCGCCAGGAGCCTATCCCCTGGGTTCGACTCAACCAGTTGCCGCGCTTCGTCTACTTCAGCCACCGTGTTCACATTGCATCCGCATTGAATTGTGAGCGATGTCACGCTGATGTCGGCCATATGACCGTGACTTACCCGGTGGTGTATTTCAATATGGGATGGTGCCTCGATTGCCACGAGCTGCAACCCAACGCAGAGCAGTTGCGAGACTGCCTCGTCTGCCATCAATAAGAGGCGAACATGACACACAAGATCACCCGCCGAGATTTCATTAAGGTTGGAGCCGCCGGCATTGCGTCTGCTGTTGTCGCCGGTTGCGAACACCCCCCCCGCCCCTGGGTTGCTCTGGAACCTTACGTGCGCCCGCCGGAGGAACAACTGGCTGGTGTCGCCACCTGGTATGCCAGCACCTGCCGTCAATGTCCGGCCGGTTGTGGCATTATCGTGCGCATCATGAACGGGCGGGCGCTTAAGGTTGAAGGCAACCCAGAGCATCCCCTCAATCGAGGCAAGCTGTGCGCGCGCGGCCAGGCGAGCTTGCAGGTTCTCTACAATCCTGACCGTCTGCCAGGGCCGGTCCGGCAGGTTCAGCGCGGCTCTCGACAATTCCAGCGTTTGTCCTGGGAGGAAGCACTCAATACGCTGTACGCAAAAATACAGGAAGCCGGTAAAAGCGTAGCCGTGTGGGGTGGCTCTACTATGTCCGGTCACCTGTACGATCTGTTCCAGCGTTTCACCGCCGCGATCGGCGCACCTGCCCCGGTGCTGTTCGACCTGTATACCGCGCTGAATGGTTATTATACCTTGAGGAATACCAATCAGGAATTGTTTGGCCACGACAAGTTACCCATCTATGACCTGGCCCACGCCGATGTGGTCTTTTCATTTGGCGCTGATTTCTTAGGGCCGTCCCTATCACAGGTGCGTTATGGGGTAGAGTTTGGTGACTTTCGCAGCCAGCCGCTGGGAAAACGGGGTTACCTGGTACAGTTAGAACCAAGGATGTCGATCACTGGTGCCAAGGCTGACCGTTGGTTGCCCGTTCGTCCTGGCACCGAAGCATTAGTCGCGCAGGCGATCCTGCGCATCATTGCTGATCAGGCGTTCGGGCCAGCCGATCGGGTGGCGCGGGCTAATGCTTTGGCCAGCGACGTAGATGTGAATCGCGTCGCTGGCGTTAGCGACATCCCGGTTGAAGAGTTGGTGCGCCTCGCCCGCATCTTTGCCAGTGCCGACCGCCCGCTGGCCATTCCTGGTAGTTCGCTAGCCGGTCAAGACGGTGGAGCCGAAGCTATAAGTGTTGTACAGGCATTAAACGTCGTCGCCGGCAACTTTGGACAGCCAGGCAGCCTGGCCATGGCGCCGGGATCGCCGCTGCCAACGCTGAAGCAAGTCGTCGCGTCCTCATTTGCCGACGTGCAAGAGTTGCTCAAGCGCATGCAGGCTGACGAAGTCCAGGTACTGCTGGTGCACAGCGCGAATCCCGCCTATGAGTTGCCTGGGAAAGCCGACTTCGCCAGTACGGCAGAACATGTCCCCTTTGTGGTCTCTTTCAGCCCCATCGTAGATGAAACGGCCGTCTTAGCTGACCTGGTCTTGCCTGACCGGACCTATTTGGAATCGTGGGGCTACGACGTCGTGTCGCCCAGCTTTGGCCTGCCCATTGTCGGCAGCCAGCAACCGGTCGTCACACCGGTTTTCGACACCCGATCCACGGGCGACGTGCTATTGACCATCGCCAGGGGCATCCCGGCCGCGTCCAGCGCGCTCCCCTGGGCCGACGAGGTCGCTTTCTTAAAGGAAGTCATCAGTTCCCTGCCCCCCGGAGCTGCCGATGAGACTGATTCAGAGGTGCTTTGGGCGCGCTTCCTACAGCATGGCGGCTGGTGGCCCACCTCAGCTCCGGTCCCCGCCCCGCCACCCCCAACGCCGACCCAGGCGATCCAGGTAACGCCTTCTCAGTTCCAGGGGGCTGAGGACGAGTACCCATACTTCCTTCACCTATATTTGTCGGGCTTGTTGAGCGACGGGCGGGGGGCTAATCAACCCTGGCTGCAAGGCTCGCCCGATCCCATGACGACCATTTCCTGGCAAACCTGGGTGGAGCTCCACCCCAGTACAGCGCAGAAACTCGACGTACAGAATGGGGACATCGTGCAGGTGGCCTCGATACACGGTGCGCTAGAAGTGCCTGTCTACATCTCCCCCGCTATCCGTCCCGACACAGCGGGCATCCCCATCGGCCAGGGACACACAGACTATGGCCGCTACGCGCGGGATCGCGGTAGTAACCCGATGCAACTGCTTGGCATAGAAACAAACGCGACGGGGAGTAGTCTGGCGTGGGCCACGTTGCGTGTAAAGGTTACCCGGACGGGGAAAAAAGTTGCCCTGGCTCTATTTGAAAATGTGACCGGGGTAACCGAAGGTTTTATCAACGAGGTTTTCCCTGGTCAATAGAGGAGGGTGAAAGTTGGAACTTCCCACTCGTAAGTGGACTATGGTCATAGACCTGGATAAGTGTACAGGCTGCAGTGCGTGCGTGATCGCCTGCCACGCCGAGAACAATGTCTCCATCGTTAAGGAGGCAGAGGTCGTGATCGGCCGTGCAATGCACTGGATCCACCTCGAACGCTATTGGACGGGAGAGTATCCAGACGTCCAGGCACGCCTTATACCTCTCCTGTGCCAGCAATGCGAGCGAGCGCCGTGCGAACCTGTGTGCCCGGTGTATGCCACCCTGCACAGCGAGCGTGAGAATATAAATCTCCAGATCTACAACCGTTGCGTTGGCACCCGTTATTGCCAGAACAACGACCCTTACAAGGTGCGTTTCTTCAATTTCTATGCCCCTGTCTTTGAGGAGCCTCTGACTCAGCAACTCAACCCCGATGTGACAGTACGCAGCGCTGGCGTCATGGAAAAATGCACCTTCTGCGTCCAGCGCATCCGGCGTGCCGAGGAACAGGCACTCGTCGAAGGCCGGCCACTGCGCGAGGCGGAGGCTATGCCCGCCTGCGTGCAGACATGCCCGCCCAGTGCCCTGGTTTTCGGTGACCTGAACGACCCCGGCAGCAAAGTGTCAGCACTGCTTGCCAACAACCCGCGTAAATTCAGGCTCCTGGAGCATCTGGGGACTCAACCACAAATTTACTATTTGAGAGGGGGTGAGTCCTATGTCGGAGCAGAGTAGCGTCGATAATCGCGCATGGAGTCGTCCTCTGCCAGAGGACAAAGAGCTGGCACGACAGGTTAAAGACGCCCAGGAGCGCTACTTGCTGCTCGACGCGCGCCCTCCTGAGGAAATGCAAGCCAACGTATTAGCGCCTATGCGACGTACCGGTCCCATATTCTGGGTGCTCCTCATTCTGCTGGGGCTCGCCGTATTGGCAGCCGGCGCAACGTGGGTCTACCAGATGTACTGGGGAATAGGCATTACTGGCTTGAAGCGCCCGGTGATGTGGGCTATCTACATCGCCAACTTCGTTTACTTCATCGGAATCGGCGTTGCCGGCACTTTTATCTCGGCCGTGCTGCGCGTCCTCAGATTCCAGTGGCGAGGACCCATCACGCGTGCCGCTGAAACGTTAACTGTATTTGCCCTCGCAACGTCGGGCGTGTTCCCCCTGTTGCACCTGGGACGGTCGTGGAAATTCTACTGGCTGCTTCCATACCCCAATCAGCGCCAGATCTGGCCCAGCTACCATTCGGCCCTGCTTTGGGATATGACAGCCATCGTAACGTATCTGAGCAGTAGTATTCTCTTTGCGTGGCTGGCAATGATTCCTGACCTGGCGATGGGCCGTGACCGGGTTACGCACGGCTGGCGGCACCGTTTCTTCAGGATTCTAGCCTTCGGCTGGCGTGGCACAGAGCAACAATGGAAAACCCTGAACACGGGTATCACCGTATTTGCCTATGCAATTATCCCTGTCATGGTCTTGATGCATAGCATTGTGGGCTGGGACTTTGCAATGACGCTACAGTCGGGCTGGCACAGCACGGTCTTTGGGCCGTATTTCGTTTCCGGTGCTCTTCTTTCGGGGGCAGCGGCCGTGATTATCGTACTGATACTCATCCGCAAACCCTTGCGCTTAGAGTACTTCTTGCGCGACGAACACTTTGACGGTATGGGCAAGTTTCTGCTCGTTCTCTCTCTGGCGTGGGGCTATTTCTACTTCAATGACTTCCTCGCCCCGTGGTATGGTCAGAAGCCGGTTGATAAGACGATATTACAAGTGTTCACGCACGGCTATGCAGCGCCATTGTGGTGGCTGATGGTGTTCGGCAATTTCGTCTTGCCGGTGACCACACTGTGGTCACGGCGG
The DNA here is from genome assembly GCA_024643945.1 of Anaerolineales bacterium. The sequence continues at coordinate 3,611 of JAHELX010000116.1, read as the reverse complement.
GTGCGTACCTCCAAGCTCGCTATCTTCATCGTCTCTGTCTTTGTCAACATCGGCATGTGGCTCGAACGTTATCTCATCGTGGCGGTTACACTGGGGCAAAACGAGTTGCCCTTCGACTGGGGTAGATATGTACCTCACGCGCCGGAAATCTTGATCACTATCGGCGCATTCTCATTGGTCGGTTTTCTGTACCTCATATTCGTAAAGCTCTTCCCTATCATCCCACTTTGGGAAATTGAGCTGGGACAATTGGAACAAGCCACGCGGCGCATCGGTCGGGCAATCGTGCCGACAAGGGTAGATCCCGACTAGGAGGGGATATGGCCGAGAATCTCTTGCTCGGATTATTCCAGGAGGCCACGCCAACAGCCAATGCCATTGAACAGCTACGCGAACTGGGCGTGGTCGATGAGAAGGTCACCGTGATGTCGAGCATACCCTATGAGCCCACGATGCTGGCCCGCCCTCGTCCTCGTGGTGGATTAGGGCCCATCGTCATATTCGGTGCGATCTTGGGTCTTATGACTGCTCTCTTTCTCACCGTGGGTATATTTCTGCTCTATCCCCTGGTGCAAGGCAGACAACCCACGATACCCGTTCCTCCCTCGCTCATTATCGTGTTCGAGGTGATGATGCTGGGCACCATGTGGAGTGCGTTTTTTGGGTTCCTGGCAATAAACAGGTTCCCCGTATTTGGGCAGCCGGCCTACGACGTGCGCATCACCACAGGCGACATCGGCGTGTTGGCTGAAGTAAACGAAGAATTGCTCTCCCGGGCTGAGAGTGTCTTTAAAGAGAACGGTGCGCACGACGTGCGGCGCCTGGAGAATCGCCAACAGATCAACACCGCTGCCTGGATACGCTTTGTAACGGCAGGCGGCCTTGCCACCGCCGTTGTGATTATTATCGCAGTTCTGTTTTGGTATGATGTCCTAAGGATACCTTTTCTGAGCCAAATGGTGAATCAGCAGTCCATCGGTTACGAGCAGGGTCCGCGCCTGGCTGCACCTTCAGTGGCCATACCCGTGCAGGGGCCAGTCCTGATCGCTGGCCAACCGGCCACAGGACCCCTCCCTCCTACCGCCAATTCACTGCAACGTGGCCAGGTCTTGTTCAGCATAAACTGCGCCTTGTGCCACGGGCAAGGCGGTGCCGGAAACGGTCCCCTCAGTGCCTTCTTTACGCCGAAGCCGAGCGATCTCACCAGTAGTGGTATGCAAAGCTTATCGGACGACGAGATATTTTTGGTGATCACGCAAGGCTTCTTCCCTATGCCAAGTATAGCTGAGAACTTGAGTTCTCAAGATCGCTGGGACGTGATCAACTACATTCGTACCCTGAAGAAGTAACTAATTGTGGAGGTAGATGATGTCAACACGAAGTCGGATTACACTGGGTGCGGTCCTCTCGCTGGCGCTCCTCCTGAGCGCGTGCCGCAATCCCAACCCCCAACCACCAGGACTTACACCCATCCCCACGTTGGCCCCAGGCGCAACGCCAACGCTCATCTCCGCACTTCAGGAGTCGCCGGTGGCCACCCCATCTGGATCCGCTGAGGCCGGGCAGGCAAATGCCGCGTTGGGTGCGCTACCCTATATGGAGAACTGTTCGCTCTGTCATGGAGTTCAGGGTGAGGGCGTCAGTGCACTCCCATTGCGAAATAGCCAATATGTCCAGACGGCAGGGCACCAGGTGATCTACACAACGATCGCCGATGGCATTCCCGGCACAGTGATGCCGCCCTGGCTACAAACTCAGGGGGGGCCGCTGGCGGAGATGCAGATAGATGATGTCATTGCCTATTTGCAGACATTGCAAGGGGTGGCACCATTGCCTACGGCAACCCCTGCGCCACCCGAGCCAACAGAGACGCCGCTGCCTCCCGGTGCACCCACCCCCGAGCCAGCGCGGCCCTCGGAGCCAGGTGGACCGGGGCCGGCCGCTTCTATGGCCGGCCAGGTCAGTCAGGGCCAGCCACTATTCGGCCTTTACTGCGCGAGTTGCCATGGCCCACAGGGTGTCCAGGGTATCCCGAACCCAGGCTCGGATGATGGCAGCGTGCCCGTGTTGAACCCCATCGACCCGACCATCGCCAATCCCGATCCCAAGATCTTCGCGACCAACGTCGATCTGTTCATTCAGCACGGGTCGCTGCCCGAGGGGCCAGGCCCCATGCTCATCATGCCGTCTTTCGGCGACAGTAAAATGCTAACCGAGCAACAGATCGCCGACCTGATCGCCTATGTCATGTCCCTGAACGGGGTAGACCAGGCCCAGTAGGCAGGTGAAAATGAAGCGCAGACTGTTCGACCCTGATGTCTGGTGGATCGCCTTCTCGGCTTTCTTTGCCGACCTGGGCTACCAGATGGTCATTGCCGGGCTGCCGCTCTTTCTGGTTTTGACCCTGCGCGCCCCGGATTGGGTCTTCGGGCTGGCCACGGCACTGAGCTATGGGGGTGGCTCGCTCATCGCCTATTTTGGCGGCCATTTAGGAGACCGGGTCGGCCACAAGCGGACTGCCATTCTCGGCAACAGCCTCATTCCCATACTTTCATTCACAGGCATGGCGCTCAATCCTTTCGTAGCAATTGCGCTGTTTGCCTCGGGATGGTGGGCCCGGAACTTTCGGACACCCTCCCGCCGGGCTATGCTGGCCGAGGTGGTAACACACGCTCAAGAGGGACGCGCCTTTGGCCTGCTACATGCCCTGGACGTGGGAGGCGGGATGTTGGCTGCCTTCTCGGTTCTGGCCCTGGTTCTGCTCCAGGTGTCATTTCGGATCATCTTTCTCGTGACTGTGTTGCCGCTGGTGATGTCTACCGCCTGTTTGGCAGTTGTGCGGGCTGGAGCACGCCGTCAGGCAGCCGAAGCAGCATCCCTGGAGGCGACCAATCCCATCTCCAGCGGTAATCAGCGTCTCTATCGCGGCATCATCGTGGCAACGGCTCTTTACGGCTTCAGTTCTTACAGCATTGGATTTCCAATTCTCACCGTGGCCCAGGGCACTCAGCGCGATGCGTCGGGGGTGCTGGCCTATGCATTGTTCTTGGGGGTGTCCGCGCTCACCGGCCTGATCATCGGTTGGCGCCAAAATGCGGGTGCCTCTGCTCTTGCTCTGGGCTATCTCATCGCCGGGCTGGGGTCGGTGGGATTGGCCATGGCCTATCAATTGCATTCCGGCCCCGGGGGTTTTTATGCTGCCGTGGCCGTGCTCGGGCTGGCGCTGGGGGTGGTCGAGACGCTGGAGCCAACCTTGATCTCGCAGGTTACGCCCACAGCCCGCAGGGGGCGCGGCATGGGATCACTGACCGCAGGCCGAAGCCTGGGCCTCTTTGTGGGCAATCTGAGTATGGGAATTCTTTATCAGTTCAGCCCGCTCTACTCCTATGGCTACGCAGCCATAGTTGCGCTAGCTGCAACGATGGTTTTGTTTATGTCAAGTACGCGCCGGTGAGGCAGGCCAAGAATGATACACCCGAAGCAATCCAGGCCTTCATCCATGAGCACCGGATTGATGGGCAGTTGCGGTATCTAAGCGGCACGCGCGATCAGCTCGCCCCTGTCTGGGCCGCGTATTACATATCTGTACAACCGGAGGCAAAACCATCGAC
>JAHELX010000749.1 GCA_024643945.1 Anaerolineales bacterium | reverse complement strand
CCAGCCCGGCATCCCTCATGATGCGCAGGTGTTGCGAGACAGCCCCTTGCGTCACGTCCAACCGGGCAGCCAGGGCATTAACGCATAGAGCGTGCTTCCTTAGAAGTTGGACGATGCGCACCCGCGTGCCGACCGAAAGCACCTTCAGGATACGAGCCAATTCATCCGGATCGTGGTATGGGTCTTTCATGTTAGTATCCGCTAATATACTAATACAAATGGATGAGCCTGTCAAAATCCTGGTGAAGAGGGGAAGCATTGGTTCAGCACCGCCCTCTCCATCACTTTCACGACCTCAACATCGAAGTATGTCTCAGCGTACTGGCAGCATATGCGGGCCGGCTGCCTTTTGACAAGTCTGCCTTCGGGTGCTACAATTCAGTGCAGTTGAATAGGGCGATGAGGCTCGCCCGAAGGATACGTTCCCTAGCTTGTCGAACTCTCGATTGATAGCCTCTACCACTGTGGCGCGCATGCGCGTCCGGCCGGTAGAGGCTTTTTATGTGTAAGGATATCCTATGGGACGAACGATGAGTTTCTACGATTTGCGCGAGGCTATGACCCAACGCGGATTTCATCTTCGTCGTCCCGGCCCAGACGTTTTCCGAGAGGTGGTTTGGCTGGAGATATGTTCCCGAGCAAGCGCTGCTCTTTACGTCCCAGGGGGTGCTCCACGTTCAAGACTCAACGCCGCAGGTAATCTCTGGGCAGGTGACAGGAACCTTCATTCTCCTGGCTGAAAGAGTCAACAGCCAGATCATACCAATGCCCTCAATTGTGCCTGCCGCTCGGCGAAGGCCGGGTCGGACGCCAGGGGCAGGCAGGCATCCAGGGTCTGTTTGTTCAGTAGCAAGGCAAAAGCGAAGGCCATGCAGGTCGCCTCGCCGCAACGCCTGCAATTGGTCTGGGGCAGGAGCGTCCATACGTCCAGCGGGCGCGGCGCGCGGCGGATGGCCGTCACCGGCTGGATGGTGTCACGGTGTGCCCAGCACTGGTTCAGCAAGTCGCAGACGGCGTCCAACAGTTCCAGCCCTTCGGCAGTATCCACGACCTGGGTGATCATCACCTTGTCCGGGTAGAAGGTGATGAAGCCCGGCTTGCGCCGCAGCGTCAGCGTGCCGGCGGCGGGGTTGAAGGCGATCACGTTGGGGGCGACGGCCGCCACCAGGGGCAGCAGGCCGTCGATCGAGCGCGACGGCCGGCCGATGACGATCAGCTTGCCCGGCTCCGCCAGGCAGGGCAGGGTTTTGACCAGTTGAACCGATTCGACGAAGGTCATCAACATCCTCCAATCCAGGATCCCCCTGCTTCCTGGCCCGCCGCCATAACCATCAAGGTTTCCTGCACGCTCATGTGTGCAATGGATTATGCTTCTGGGTTCTCTGCTTTCCAGAGCTTGCCTTCAAGCTGGTCTATCTTCTCCGTCGCCCCGCGCGCTGCGTCGAGGAACAACTGAGAGACCAGCGTTTCATCAACCGTCTGCATCGGAGTCAATGCCTTGAGTCCGTCGAAGGTCAAGTCAGTTTCCAGGGCCAGCGTCGCCGTGCCGAGCACGACCTAAGCTGCTACCCGGCGAGCCTCTGCTATTGAGAAGCCAGCTTCGACCTCGGCCTGGATCATGCCCTCCAGGACAGGCAATACGGAACGCATGGCCGCCCAGGTCAGTCCAACACACCAGTTCATCTGCTCGTCGCGCACGACGACGGTCTCGCCCAGCGTCGCCAGCAGCGCTTCCACCAATGCCCGCGCCTCAGGCTTGACCGACGTGCCATAGGCAACCGGGTTCATGCCCTGGCCGACCAGGGAGGGCGCGCTGGGCATCACCCGCGCCACGCCAACCCCCGGCGGGACCAGCACCTCCAGCTGCCGCAGGGGGACGGCCGCGGCGAAAGAGACGACCACCTGCCCAGGCCGCAGCCGGCCGGCCACTGTCCCCAGCACTTCGGGCACGACCTTGGGCGGAGTGGCGATCAACAAGGCGTCGGCGTAGCAGGCAACTTCGTCGGTCAGCGAGACGGCGCGTACCTCAAATTGGGCGGCCGCCTGCCCGCGAGCCGGGTCGCTGTCGCATACTGCCAGGTGCGCGGCCGGGGTCCCGGCCGCGCGCAGCCGTTCGAGCAGGATGCGACCGATATTCCCCACGCCGATGACGGTCAGACGTTTTCCTTCTAGTAGGTTCATTGTTTTCTCTCCTGACGTGCGTAGAAACGGGCATAGGCTTCTTGAAGCGCGACCGCATAATCAGCTTCGGTGGCGGCACGCTCGGGGATGTAATTGGACTTGCGGGCCATGCCCACCAGTTCGGCATCCGTTGCTTCCCCAGGCTGACGGCCCACGGCATACAATTGCTGGAACACCGTCTCCAGGCCCATCATCCCCACCCTGATTCTACGCGGACCAATCTCCAGATAGGTGACGCCTTCCATACGCGGGGGGCAACACGCCCCGCCTCCCAATGGCGTCCCGCTCATAGGCTCCTCCTGACGATAACTACAGGGGCGCGTTACCGGCAGCGCTGGCGCAGCGCGGCTTCGACCTTTTTGGCGATGACCTGTGTCAAAAAACGCAGGGCTTCCTCGGGATCGTCACATTGGCCTACCTGTAGAACCCGGCGCACCTCGTCCTCGTCCAGGATAATCAGCGTCTTTTCAATGCGTTCTTTTGCCATGGCTACCCCTGAACAGCGCCGCGCAGCGCCTCAACTGTGTACTGTATCTCATCTCGGATAGTGAAGTAACCCGGGCTGAAACGCAGCGCGCCACACGCCAGCGTGCCGGCCGTGCGATGCGCCTGGGGCGCACAGTGCAGCCCGGCCCGGGTGGCCACGTCAAACACCTGGTCCAGCACGGCGGCCAGTTGCTCAGGTGCGTAGCCCTCGACGGTGATAGAGACGACCGCGGTGCGGTGCGCCAGTTCGCGCGGTCCCAAAATACCCAGGCCCGGGATATCCTGCAAAGCTTGAATCAAGAGGGCGGTCATCTCCATCTCGTGAGCGCGGATGTGTTCCACGCCCTGCTCCAGGACAAAACGCACCCCGGCCAGCAATCCGGCGATGCCCGCCGCGTTCTGGGTGCCGGCTTCCAGGCGCAGCGGCAGGGTCTCCGGCATAGTCTCCAGCTCCGACTCGGCCCCCGATCCACCTTCGATCCACGTCTCCAGGGCAAGACCGGGGCGCACGACGAGGCCGCCGGTGCCGTGCGGCCCATACAACCCCTTGTGCCCGGCAAACGCCAGCAGGTCCACGCCCATCCCTTCCACGTCAATCGGGTATGCGCCGGCCGTCTGCGCGGCGTCTACCAGGAGGGGTAT
>JAHELX010000748.1 GCA_024643945.1 Anaerolineales bacterium | reverse complement strand
GGCAGCTTGCCGAGGCGGGTTTCTTTCTTTTTGGGCATGGTGGCCCCCCTTCCTTCGAATCAACAGGCTTGAGGTAGGAGACACCGTCCCCTTTGGAGAAAACACAAAAGCAGCCCGTGCCTTAGCACGGCACTGCTTAGGGTCCATAAAAGAATAAATTCCTGCACTTCCACCAGTTTTGCCAAAGAAATCCGCCTCAAATGCGGGAAGTTGTTTATTTACGGACCCTTAAGTTGAACTGTCCCTCAAGGACCAGATGGGCTTGATCTCGGAACCACAGGCTCTCTCCAGGCGGTGTGGCTTTTCATTTAATCCGATTACTCTCCTCCCATTATACAATACGCTGGCTGGCGAGGCAAGGACAAATTTTCATGATCTTGTAGCGGCGAAGCAGCCAGGGAGCGAAACGCCGCTCGGCGAAAATTTCCATCAAATCATAGATAGGCGCGATACGGTTGTATCGCGCCTGGGTTTTGGCCGTTTCCCGAGCGTTGATCGGTTGGCTCATCACTTACTCCAGATCCTGCTTCATCAATTCGTATTGCTCGCGGGTGAGTTCGCCCCGGGCATAGCGCCGGTCCAGGACCTTCCGGGCGCTCAGCTCGTGATCGCCGGAGGACGTTGCCCGCCGGCCGTTGCGCCCAAAGAGGGTACCGACCAGCCAGACGGCCAGGGCGATCAGCCCTACCCAAAAGAGGATCATAAACAGCAGTCCGAACAATCCAAAGCCCAGTCCCGTGCCCATCATTGTCATCCCCTCCTGTTAAGTCAGGTCGCCCAGCATTTGCTGGTACTGCTCGCGGGTGATCTCACCCCGGGCATAACGCATCTGCAAAATCTCTTTGGGTGAGGCATCGCTTCGCGTCGACTGCTGGGATGTACTCATTCCGTGCCCGCTCGCATTGACCCGGCGCCACAACCACACGATGAATAGCACCAGCGCCAGGAGCAGCACGACGGCGATCACCGCGTTGAAGATCAACCCGATCAGGCCGAACCCGCCATAACCCCCAAAGCCACCATAGCCAAATCCGTGCATCATGGTTTCCACTCCTTTCTTTTTTTACTTTGGATACCCCCAGCGGGGCATACCTATCCACTCTTTCTTCCACTATTGTAGCCGAATTTGGTGAAGTTTCTTTGAAGTTATTTTAAAGATTTGGTAAAGAACTTCCCTCTGGCAGACGGAAAGTTGTGGAGGTGAATAGTTGAGCTGTTAACCGACGTGTAATATTGCTGAAAGGCTTTCGTAATCTCGAGGGTGTAACCTGGAGGCACTGATTCGCGTGGGGCCACGAAATTCGATATTCCGGAAATGGCAGGTGATCGAGATGAAGTCGCCTTCTCTGCCACAGCCCACCGGTTACCGCTCTTACAGGGAATGTCCATGAAGAACATTTTATTTCAGGCGCTTGCCAACGCCGCCGATGGCGCTTTTGTCATAGACGAAGATCAGTGCATCCTCTACTGGAATCAATCTGCAGAGGAGATTATAGGTCACACATATGATGAGGTCACTGGCCAGCCCTGTTATGAGATTTTGGACGGCTATGACGAACGGGGGCGGCTGATTTGTCGCGAGCATTGCCGCGTGGCCGTGACCGGCCTCTCTGGTAGGGCGGTGACGAACTTCGACGCCGGGGTTCGCACCAAATCGGACGACGAGTGCTGGATCAATATGAGCACCTTCACCTTCCCCATTGATGACGAGGGCGCTAGTTCAATGCTTGTCCATCTATTTCGCGACGTCACCCAAAAGAAGCAAAACGAACAACTCATCTACCAGATATTAGAGGCAACTAAGAACCTGCAAGACAAGGGCGTCTCCCAGGCCATCCCCCCCGCGTCAGCGCGGCAACCCAACTCGGACCTGACAGGCCGCGAGCGCGAAGTTCTATCCCTCCTGGCCCAAGGATTCAGCACGCGCGACATTGCCCGGTCGCTCTCCATTAGCCCTTCTACGGCTCGCAACCATATTCGCAACATCCTCCAGAAGCTTCAAGTTCATAGCCGGCTGGAAGCAGTCGTCCATGCTCTCGAGCGTGGACTTGTCAGCAAGGATTAGGGAATAGGTAATCGTTGGCACAAAATAATACAAATGAGTTAGTAAAATAGACAGTTTGGGTCTGTTTTCTACGTAAAAGGTATGATAGACTTTTTCTAGTAGGCAGTTTTATGATCTCGCAGCGAACGTGGTGACGGCACAACGCGAGAATAACTGCACGTTGGGGAAGGTGGCGTTTTCCAAGAAAGAGAGAGGAGGGGTTATAGGGACAAATACGAAGATATTAGATGAGCTGAAGCTGTGAACTTACCCATATGAAATCTAAAGGAGACAAACAAATGTTGCGCAAAATTACGTTGATGCTGCTGGTGTTGGCTCTCGGACTGATCGCTGCTGGCTCTGCTTCTGCCGGCGCAACGACGGCCAATGGGTGGTATGAAGGAGAGGAAATCTATTACATCGACGCTGGTATCGAGGAGGGCGTCACCGAGCGGGGGGTCAACCAGATCTATCTGATCGGCGGGGACCGCGCGTATCAGGCCCAGGTCGTCCTCTTCATCCCTGGCGAGCCTGGATATTCGCCGCACTGGAACGTCAACGTCGTTCACACGGCGCCAGGCGCCACGCTTGATGATATACTTGCTTCTCCTTATGCATCGGCACACTATCCTGAGGCCCTCTTTGATGATGTTGAAGACATCCTGGGGGCGCAAGCTGCTGGCTTGGTCACGATTGAGCACCCGGGCGTCGTCGTGCTGTGCCCCATCATCTCCGAGGAGGGCGCGGATGCGCCGGGGAATAACGCATTGTCGGAGGACTTCCCGCCGTTTCCACAAACCTTCTAAAGCGTGTAGCCACCGGCCACTCCCCAATCGTCACCGGTCTCGGTAGACAGGGGAGGAGCGCCTGAATTCTGTACGGCTGGCTTATGCTACATTGCCGCCAGAGGTGATCCGCTGATTCTGTAGGGCCTTCGATGAAAACAAGGCGGTGCCAACCTTGGAGGAAGTCCAGCGTTGGCAGCGCCTTGATTGTGTACAGATAAGTTCTGTTTTGGTAACTACTCAGGCCAGATAACCCTTGCGAAGGTTTGGTGAGAATTTTCAGAGCGAAAATGCCTTGGCCTACCGAAAACTGCCCTGTTAGCAAGGTTATTCGCAACCTTCGCAAGGGTACCTGAGTAGTTACCTGTTTTGTTAATAAACACGTAATGTTTTGGAAAGACTTTCGTAACCTGCGGAATGTAAATTGGGATCGTGGTTTGCGGGCGCCGCGAGCCAAACTCCAGAGAACCGGAAGGAGGTGGTCCCAGG
>JAHELX010000747.1 GCA_024643945.1 Anaerolineales bacterium | reverse complement strand
CGCTCCCTCCGCCAGTCCCTGCCCCTGGCACTGGTGCTATCAGAGGCAGCGTGCAATATCTGACGACCGGGGGCTTGATCAGGCCGGCGCCCGGGGCGTGGGTGTGGATTTACGCCATCGACGGTAGTCTCTTCAAGACCTTTGCCATTCAAGACGCTACCTATTCTTTCAACGACATCCCACCAGGCACGTACACGATGTATGCCGAGTACAGCGATGGCACCAATCTCTACTTCGTTATTCCACCACCTATCGCTGTGGGTGCCAACAGTGTCGTTACCCGGAACCTGCTATTGGCCCGATAAGTCGGGGAAGGTAAATATGGAGAGGCCTACAACTACTCATTGGACGCGTAACCCGGCAAAAGGACTGGTGCCGCTCGTCATCACCGGTCTGATGCTCCTGGCGCTGGCCGGCCTGATCCAGGCCGCTGGCTATTTTGGCCACAAAACCAACATGTCAAGAACGTCGGACCGGCGCTCGGCTTACCCCGATATTGCAGCCAACGGAACCTACGTGGCCGTTGTCTGGTCTGAAGGCTACGCCTCAGGCAGTCCGGCGTATATCAAACACTATGGACCTGTCTACTTGCGATATACCACGGATATCTCGAAGAGCTTCTGGTCGAAAATAGCAGTACACAATAGCAACACGTCGAGCAATAACTCGCGTGATCCCAGGGTCGCCCTTGTCCCTGGCTCGCCTACAGCCCATATCGTGTGGGCCAATCACGACGAAAGCCAAGGGGGGATACACGTCCAATTTAACCGGCTGCTTTACAAGACCTGCAACTTAACCAATGGGTCTTGCCTCGCTACGCCTCAAGTGGTTGCTGGCACCAGTGATGCTACCATCAGCTTTGCTTCCCCCGACGTGGCCGTGGATGGCAGTGGAAAGGCCCACGTGGTTTGGGCTAAAAGCGAAAGCGGCATAAACTCGGTCTATTACCGGCGTCTTGACGGCAGTAGCTCTGCCGAATTGGTGGACGACGATGGCTCGCAGCCGGTCATCGCCGTTTCCAACGGCTATGTGCACGTCGCCTGGCTTAGTGGCGACCAGATAAAATACACACGTAAACCGGTCGGGGGCGGCCCTTGGGTCAACGCCATTACCTTCAGTCGCGTTCGCTCCGGCAACCCGGCCATCGACGCCATCAACGGCACCGTGTACCTGGTATGGGATCACCGCGAAGCCGGTACCGCCGATAATTACGCCCTCGTCTACGCTTTTTCCACCGATAACGGCAGCAGTTGGAACGGCAGCGGTGCTTCGTACGATCTTCCTTCTCGTGATCCGACCCCGCCGGAGTATCGCGCGTCACCCTCCGACGGCAACTCATCGCCCGGTGGTGGTTATTCGACGGGCCTTCAACCTGACGTGACGCTGGCCATCTCTGGCTCCAACACCCTGGCCCACGTCGTATGGCACGAATACCAGAAGATCACTAGTGGAGAGGACCCAACCGTTGAGTATTTCGATGTGTGGTATTCCTTCGGCAACCACAGCGTGGGCTGGACCAACCCGGAGATCAACCTGACAGGGGATAGCCACCAGCACCAGAGATGGACCTTGGAGCCAGTCATCGCCATCGGATCGGATAGTCACGTCCACGTCGCCTACATGCAAACTAGCCAGGATGCCGGGACGGATGAAACATGGCTGTCCGACGTTTACTACGACGGCTATATCGAAGCAACTAACAAGTTTATGTATTTACCTATCATATTCAAAAATCAATGACCTCTTGACCTCCCGGCATAAGGGGAGAAGCAAGAAGTCGGATTATGGGGAAGGTAACTGTTAGAAAGAATGAGATTGAAACGCCGAGACCTAGCTATCCTGTTGGCAGCGTGGTTGGTTGTGGCTGTGGCCATTGTAACCGCTCTGATCCTTCTGCGGCCCTTTGGCCAATTGTCCAGGCCCGGCCAGCCAGCGCTGGCCCCAACCGTTGCGCCTACTTATACCGTCGAATATGTCCAGGTTACAGCTCGCAGCCTCTATCCGCAGGCAGAGGCGGCTGCCCGGGAATGGCAAACTGATGTCCAACTGGCCGGCGTGACCACGAGTTGGCCCCAGACGGCGGTGAACCTGGTGGGGGATCCCACTACCTGGATGTTTCGCTTCTACTCGCCGTCGCAAAAGCGACTCTACCTGATCTCCGTCACACCTGATGGCCAGGTAACGGGTATGCCTCACTTTCAGACGCAGACCTCCCCACCTGCTGTGATAGACGTCGAAGCCTGGCAGATTGACGCCCCCGACGCGGTGGCTGCCTGGCTCGACAACGGTGGGGGGAGTTTCCTGGGCCAGCACCCCGGCATTGAGGTATTGGCCCAATTGAGTGCTGACGAGACCAGGGGGGGGCAGCCTGTGTGGACGGTAGTTGGCCTGGGAGATGCTCCCGATGAATACTGGGTGGTCCTGGTGGACGCCAACACCGGGCAGTCAAGGAGACCAGAAGTTGCGGGTTGAGCTCCTTTCATGGCGCTGCTGCCTGGCCTGGAAGAAGATTGCGCCGGGCTGTCAGTGAGCAGGCAGGAGGAAAGTATTGATGAGTGTAATTGACAACCGCATCGTTCGACCAATCAGGCGACCCCTACAGGGACTACGCTGCGGCCGGGAGTCAGGTCAAAGCCTGGTTGAAATGGCCCTGATCACCCCCTTACTCCTTCTGATGTTCCTGGGCGTGCTGGAGGTAGGCTGGGCTTTGCGTGGCTACCTGGTGCTGGTCAATGCCAGCCGTGAGGGGGCTCGCTTCGCCGCCCGCGGGCGTTACCTGGATTTCTCGCAACCGACCTCTGACTCGATCGGTTACCCGCTGGTTCTTGGCCACATCTCCGACACCATTGCCAGCCAGTTGGCCGTCGATTTCACGTCGCCCCATTCCAACGCGGCTGTCATCATGTCTCACTATTTTGTTGACACTGGAGACTCGTCGGTGTTAACCGATGACCTCGTCCTGACCCCAAGGGAAGTCCCTACCTATTGGGTGCGTTATGGCAAGCCAATCGCCTCATCGATTGATATAGATGAATTGACGGCACAATTGATCGCTGAGAATATTCAGTTCAATACGCTACTCAAACAAAGAGATCCAGCGGCGCCACCCTCTGTCAACAGCGTCATTATCGTGGAGCTTTATTATGAACAGCCACAGCTTTTGGGTGTGCCCATCATCTCAAACCAGTTTACCGATCCGGTGCCGCTCTACACGTACACTATGATGCGCATCGCGAGCGATGCCCGGGCTTCGGGAACCGAGTAACCAGTCCAGCCGGCTTGGAAATGGAGGTGGGCTATGGTGAAGCATATACTATGTAGGA
>JAHELX010000746.1 GCA_024643945.1 Anaerolineales bacterium | reverse complement strand
CGCCCGTGAACAGGGTCTGGGCCAGCCGCTGCACGTCTTCGGCGCTGACGGCATCGTACGCGGCCAACACGTCGTCAGCGGTCAGCATCTTCTGGTACAGCAAGGCCTGCCGCCCATACCAAGCCGAGACAGCGCCGCTGTCCTCCAGGCCTAGCACCAGCCGGCCTTTCACATACTCGCGCGCCTTGTTCAGTTCGGCCTCGGACACCGGCTCCTGCCGCAGGCGGTCCAGCTCGGCCAGCACGGCCCGGATAGCCCGGGGCGCCTGCTGGGGGTCGACGCCGGCGTAGACGACCAGCAGGCCGGTTTCGTCCAGCATACTGAGCGTAGAATCCACGGCGTAAGCCAAACCCTGGGCCTCGCGCACTTCCAAAAAGAGCCGCGAGCTCATGCCTTCTCCCAGCACCGTGTTAAGCAAACCCAGGCCGAAGCGATCGGGATGCAAGCGGGGCAGGCCGGGTACTGCCAGGCACAGGTGCCCTTGTTCGGTAGGCCGGTCTTCCACCAGCCAACGGGTCGCCGGCAAAGCCTCCGGCGCAGGCAAGAAGCCCTTGACCGGGGCGACCGGCCACTCTGCCAGCCGTTCCGCCATCGTCTCCACTACCTCCCGGTCAGTCACGTTGCCCGCCACCGACACCACGCTTCGTTCCGGCAGATAATAGCGCCCCATATAATCCAGCAACTGGTCGCGAGTGATGCCGGCCACCGTCTCGCGTGTGCCGGCCACGTCACGCCCCAGGGGATGGTCCGGCCAGACCGCCTGGCCCAGCAAGATGCCCACCCACTGGTCGGGCGCGTCCATCGTCATGTTGATCTCTTCGACGATGACCCGCCGCTCCTTTTCAATCTCGCCCGGGTCAAAGGTAGAATGCCGCAGCATGTCGGTCAGCACATCGGCGGCCTCGGCAAAGTGGGGCGCGGCGACTTTAGCCCAGTAGGTGGTGCTCTCCTGGTCCGTATAGGCATTGCTGTAACCGCCAATGCCTTCGATGGCTTCCGCGATGTGGCGCGCCGTCGGTCTTTTCAGTGTCCCCTTAAACAGCATATGCTCGATGAAATGCGAGGCTCCCCCCACTTCGTCCGCTTCGTAGCGCGATCCCACCCCTACAAAGAGACTCACGCTCACCGCTCGGGTTTGCGGCATGGTCAAAGTGAGAACCCGCAGCCCATTGTCTAATCTCGTTTCGTGCAACATTGGTCCCTCACAGATAAAAATTGGACCGCACATTCGTGCGGCCCAGCTATTATAATCCACTTTGAAAGATGGTCAATCTTGCTGCTTACGCGGGTGTGTCCAAAATCTTTGGCAAACCCCAAGGGTTTTCAGAAACCCTCGGGGTCTTGTACCTAACTTCCCCAACCCCTCCCCGCTTCGAGGGAGGGAAGCAATTCCCCCTTCCCTGGTAGCCTGTCCCTGCCAAGGGGGGAAGGGGGCTGGGGGGTTAGGTCGTTAAGAAAATCCGCCCCTAAAGAACTGAACATATCCTATCCTGCCCTAAATCGCTCCCGCAGGCGGCGCGCACCTAGCACAACAAGCGCCAACACGATGCCCACCCCTGGCACGGCCACCGTCGCCCCTCCGCCGGTGACCGGCAACAGGTCATCCGACGCGCCCGGCGTCTGAACAGGAGCGGGCGTTGGGGGCGGAGCGGTAGGAGTCTCTTCAGCCGGCGCAGTAGCCGTTGCCGCCGGCGGGGGTGGCGTGGACTGGGCGGAAGCCATGACCAGGAGAGCGGTTGGGGTCGCCGCCGCCGTCCCTGCTGCATTGCCTATCACCAAGCTAGCCCAGGCCTGGTCGGCGGCACTCTCGGCGTAAAGCAGGCTGGCGGTGTTTTGCAGGCGCATACCATAAGCCAGGCCAGGGTCGGCCTGGACCGCGATCTGGACCGTCTCCTCACCGCCCGGGGGCAGGTCGCCCACATCCACCGTGATCATGCGTCTGTTCAGCACCTCCACCCTACCCCGTGACGTCTTCACGTGAGCCACAGTCAAGCCGTCGGGCAGATAGTCGGTGGCGAAGACGTGGCTGATGGGATTCGACATGCCGTTCCTGAGCGTCAGGTAAAAGGTGGTAGTCCCGCCCGGCAGGATCGCCGCTGGCGCCACCCCCATGCTGAGCGTGGCCGGCGGATCGGGACGGTTCGAGCTGCTATATAGCCCCAGATTGGCCACTATATCGAAATCACAGCGCAAACTGATGGCCAGGTGGTCGGCCATTGGGCGCAGGGTCTCCGCCTGGGCGGCCGACAGGTCGACAGCAAGAAAGGCCATCCCCCGCCCCAGCGCCCCAAATGCGTAACGGCCATCATCCGAGGTAACCTGCGTCGCCTCCCAGCTACCATCTCCCAGTCGCAGGCTAACGCCTGGTTCGTTGCGAAAGCCCCAATTGATGACGGTACCTCGCAACCCGGCGCAGTGATCTGCCCCGCCCCCGCCTCCACCTCCCGACTCGTCGCCACCGGGTGCGGCGGGCGTCGCCCCCGGCGGGGGCAGCGTGGGGCGATCAGGAGGGCCCTGCATGGGTGGGCTCACGCCGGCAGCAGGTGAAGCAAACCAGGTAGTCAATAATAGCAGGGCAACAACCGCTGACCCACTCAATTTTAAGCTCAAGCTTCGATTTTGCCTGCGCACCACATCACTCCTTACCGGAGCAACCGAAGAGGTCCATCTTTTCATGTCTTATGTCTATATTTTATGACAAGTTAGAGGCTTTGTCAATCCTTACTTAATGCCTATATTAGACGTCTTGGTGGTTACGGTGCAGGCAGAGCAGGCCGCAGACTGCCGGGCGGCCAGGCCGGGATGCCGGACGCTGGCAAGCCCAAAGTGAACTCACTGCTCCTCAACCCACTCCCCGAGAGGAAGCTCGACAAATTGTCCCCCTCGTTACTTTCAGAAACGGCGCCGTACGCGAAGCCCCACGAGTCGACCAGGGCAACCATGGGATTGTGCCGGCTGCTGGCGTAAGGCACACCCTCTGCCGGCCAGCGATCATAGCGCCAATCGGCAGCCGCCTGGGTACTCAAGGTGACGCTAGCGCCAGGCGCCAGGTCAGCCGTCACCAGCCAGGCACGTCCGTAGCAGGTGTCATCGCTGGGGCACTTGCTCACCCCCTGCATGCCCGACTGGCTCAGGTTCTGCCAGGGCTGGTTGGGCGCCGGCGTGCTGGCGGGATTGAGATACAGGTCTACCCAGAAATCAGTAGTCACAGGGTCGGGGCCGGCATTGCGCACCACTACCTGGAGGTGATATTTATCCCCATCGTTCACAGGTGGGCTGCCCACAAAGCTGATGCTATCAATCACCAGGTTCACGTCGGGTGGAA
>JAHELX010000745.1 GCA_024643945.1 Anaerolineales bacterium | reverse complement strand
CACCTCGTCAAAATCGTCGGGCTCCACCTCGATGCGGGCGATTTGGTCGTGGTGCCGCACCCGCAACTGGCGGAAGCCCATCTGCTTGAGAACCAGCTCGGCCCGCTCGACCTGGGACAGATTTTCCAGAGTGATGGGCGTGCCGTAGGGGATGCGCGACGCGAGGCATGCCGCGGCCGGCTTGTCCCAGTTGGGCAAATCTAACGCCCGCGCCAGGTTGCGGATTTCGGCTTTCGTCAGGCCTGCCTCTTGCAAGGGGCTGCGCACTCCCTGCTCCCGGGCTGCCTGGCGGCCGGGGCGGTGGTCGCTGGCGTCGTCGGCGTTGGTGCCATCTACCACGTAGCGATACCCTTCGCGTTGAGCGTACTCTAGCAGCCGGCCGAACGTGTCGCTCTTGCAAAAATAACAGCGATTAGGCGCGTTGGCCAGATAATTTGGGTCTTCCGTCTCGTGGCTTTGGATGAGCTCGTGACGCGCGCCAATCTCCTGGGCAATGGCCTGGGCCTCCTCCAGCTCGTGCGTCGGCACGCTGGCCGAGACGGCCGTCAGTGCCACCGCCCGCTCGCCCAGACACTCGTGGGCCACCTTGAGCAGCAAGGTACTGTCCACGCCCCCGGAATAGGCGACGACGACGCTTTCCATCTCTTCCAGGATTTGCCTGAGATGTTTCTGCTTGTTCACTACCGTCACAGTTCGTTTAAGTTTGCCTATCATTCCAACTTTGCCTCCGGGTACCAATTGCTCCGATACATTACTCATATGCTCCGGTTCGGCCTGATTATGCTACAAAGCTTCGGGTTTGGCAACCATCTCCATCGCCATTCAGATTTCGGGGCGAACCCTCCCGCAGGTTTTGACCGAACAAGCTGCGATTTTTAGTGCCATAGGCTTGGCAGCCCAGGGGCCTGGCACGGGAGGGGGCGTCGCCCCCAAAAAAGAATGCACCCACCGCCAGTACCAACAGATTATTTTACAGACTCCCAAACTCTGGTATAATGAGATTCCGCATATAAGGTGGCGCACATGATTGAAACGGCTGGTCTGACCAAACAATTTGGCGATTTCACGGCTGTAGACGGCATTGACCTTTCGGTACGCGAGGGGGAAGTGCTGGCTCTCCTCGGGCCGAACGGCGCCGGCAAGACGACGACGGTGCGTATGCTGGCCTCCATACTCAGGCCAACGGCTGGCTGGGCGCGCGTCGCCGGCTACGATACGCTGCGAGACGCCAGGATGGTCCGGCACGCAGTAGGCTTGCTGACCGAGTTCCCCGGCCTCTATTCGCGCATGCGTGGGGGGGATTACCTGGATTTCTTCGGCCAGTTGCAAGGCCTCTCGCCCGTGCAACGGGCCGAGCGCAGTGAATATCTGCTCAAGCGGTTTGAGTTGTGGGATGCGCGGGACAAACGCACCGGAGAGTATTCCAAGGGTATGCGCCAGAAGTTGGCGCTGGTGCGTGCCATGCTACACGACCCGCAAGTGCTCTTCCTGGATGAGCCAACGTCGGCAATGGACCCGCACAGCGCTAAGCTGGTACGCGACGCTATTCTCGAGCTGCGCCGCGACCGGCGGACTATCGTCCTTTGCACCCACAATCTAAGCGAGGCAGAGATTCTGGCTGATCGCATTGCCATCATCCGGCGCGGGTGCATCGTAGCCTTGGGCACGCCGGCCGAGTTGAAGGCCCGATTGTTGGGCGATCCGCTGCTGGAGCTGCGGCTGGCTCAACCCCTCAATGGCCTGCTTCCCGATTTGGAAGAACTGGTGGCAGTGGAAGACTATGGCGATACCTGGCTGCATTATCGCACCCCCGAGCCCGAGCGCGTCAATCCGCGCCTGTTGCAACAACTGGCTGAACTAGGCGTGCCGGTTGTGACCCTGAGCCAGGTGCCGCGCAGCCTGGAAGAAGTCTATTTGCGCATTGTGAACGAGTAGTCTCTATGACCGTTGCAAGTGTCCGAGGTACCTTAAATCGAAGCAGTTTGAGCACCGCCCTGATCGTCACCCGGCGGGAATTGCACGACAGTCTGCGTGACTGGCGTATCGTCTTTCCCATCCTCATCCTGACACTGGTCTTTCCCTTCTTGATGGACTTCACCGCCACGGCAGCTCGTAACTTTGTGCTGCGTTACGGCGGGGGAAACGCCATTATTGGCGAGCGACTTAACCCTTTCCTGCTGATGATCGTGGGCTTCTTCCCCATCTCATTCTCGCTGATTATCGCATTGGAGACGTTTGTGGGGGAAAAAGAACGCAACAGCCTGGAACCATTGCTTTCCATGCCCATCTCAGATGGCGAGCTATACCTGGGCAAGCTGCTGTCTGCGCTGTTGCTCCCTCTCTCGGCCAGCTATTTGGGCATTGCCGTTTACCTGACCGGCCTCTATCTGACATTGGATTGGCTGCCCGATTTGGCTCTTTTCAGCCAGGTGGTGTTGTTGACGACTGTCGAGGCGCTGGTGATGGTTTCAGGCGCCGTGGTCGTTTCCAGCCAGACGACGAGTGTGCGTGCCGCCAACCTGTTAGCCAGCTTTATCATCATCCCCATGGCGTTGCTGGTGCAGGCTGAAAGCATCCTCATGTTCTGGGGGCACTATAACGTAATCTGGTGGATCGTTGTGGGGTTACTGGTGGTGGATCTCATCTTGGTACGCATGGGGGTGCGCACCTTTAACCGGGAAGAGATCCTTGCCAAAGAGATGGATGATCTCAATCTCAAGACCATGTGGCGTGACTTTCGGGGCTACTTTCTGCGACCCCCAGGCCTGGCCACCCAACGAAAACTTGCGGAGGCGGCCCACTTCGACCTGCTTCGCATTTACAGACACGACATCCCGACTCTGATTAGAGCCCAATGGCTCCCCCTGGTCGTGGTGCTGATCACGCTGACGGGGAGCGGCATCTTTGGCGGAGTTTATGCCACACAGCATCCTTTCCCACCAGGTATCATTCAGCTTGACGCACTGCCCAGTGATGCTTTTGAGAAGCTGGGCAGCGTTCAGTTCTTGCCACGTTTCAATACTGCTGGTATTTTCTTCAACAACGTACGCGCCGTCTCGTTGGCTGCTGTGTTGGGGATTTTCTCCTTTGGTGCGCTGGCATTGATTCTATTAATGATCCCATTGGCTCTGGTTGGCTTCTTTGCGGTCGAAGTGAGCTTGTTGGGTTACAGCCCCTGGCTTTTTGTGGCTGCCTTCATCTTGCCGCATGGTATCATCGAGCTGCCAGCGGCTGTCATCGGTACCGCCTTTGCCCTGCGCATCGGCGCAGCGTTGGTTTCACCTCCAACGGGACTCGACGTGGGGCAAGGATTCCTGCTCGTACTGGCCGATT
>JAHELX010000744.1 GCA_024643945.1 Anaerolineales bacterium | reverse complement strand
TTGACTCCCAAAATCTCCTCACCTTTGTCTTTGAGGCTAGCTCGTTTTTTCGCCATTGACGATTACCTCCGACAGTTGTCTATAGGCCACAGCACCATCGTGTTTGGGGTCATATTCAAGGATGGGTTGGTGGGCGAGCGGTGCTTCGGCAAATCGGATACTCGATTTGATAACTATGTCAAAAACCTTGTCCCCAAACAGGGACCGTATTTCATCCATCACTTCTTGGGCATGCAGTGTACGCGTGTTATACATAGTACCCAGGATACCACGTATTTCCAGGTGTGGGTTGAGTTTGGCCTTCACCTTTTCAATCGTTTCAAGCAGAAAGCGCATGCCACGCAACGCCAGATACTCACATTGTAGAGGGATGATCACCTGGTCGGCGGCGGTAAGGGCGTTGACCGTGAGCAACCCCAGGCTGGGAGGCGCGTCGATGAGGACGTAATCGTACTCATCGATTACCGGGGCCAAAGCTTCTTTGAGGATGTATTCCCGGCCAATCGCTGAGATCAGTTCAACTTCGGCTGCTGCCAGATCTATATTCGAGGGGATAACGTCCAAATTGGGACGTACAGTGTGAATGACGTTTTGAATCGGCACCCTGGAATCAATGATAACATTATAGATAGTCTGCTGCAAATTGTGAGCGTCTAAGCCCAGCGCACCTGATAAGGCGGATTGTGGATCCATATCCACCAGGAGCGTACGGCGTCCCAATTCTGCCAGGGCAGCCCCCAGATTGATCGCCGTCGTCGTCTTTCCAACGCCTCCCTTTTGGTTGGCAATGGCGATAATCACCGACATAGCATCTCCTTTGTTCTCAGGGGAAAGGTTGCCAACATTCACCTAATTATACCATAAATGAATGGATGCGTCATCCCCTTTTTACTGGAAGATTCTATGCCACTACAACATATTCCAAACGGCCAGGCCCACGGCGAAGACCCAGTCAGCTGCGATGCTCAATCGCCCTACGAACCGGATGAAGGAGAATAAGCCTGACCGGGACAAGTTCAATGACCTGTACCTTAAGCGTCCTCGTCAATATTGCTCGCGCGCCGGGATGGCAGTGAAGGTCAGATAGCAGACCAACAGGAAGGCAGCAAACAGCAACGTGACTCCAAACGTCCCGGGATGGCTCCACGGATTGGCCAAACGGATGGCCATATCGGTCAACACGTTGCGGGGATGGAAAAACAAGTCCCAACTGTTCCAGCGCAGGAATCGTCCCATGTAGATACCCAGCCCGCCCAAACCCAGGCTACCCATGACAAACAACCAACTGGCTATCGAGCCAACAAAATTCTTGACTATGGTCTGCATCGCACGCAACGAGAAGATGCCCAGGAACAAGCCTGTCCAGGCAAAGACCAACAGCATCCCGGTGTCATACCATATCGGGATCGGTGCCCGCGTTCGCAAGTGGAAAAAGTCGGTGAGGAGGTAGGGCGCATTGGGGAAAAAGATGAGCCACAGCAGCCCAGGGATCACCAGATACCCCCAGCGGCGGGGATGGCGTTGGTGGATATCGGCCGCCCACAAGCTGACCACGTAGGGAATCCAGGCCAGGAACAGGTTCCACACCAGGAAGGCATAAGTCAAGGTGTGGCTCAAGTAAACCCGGCCGGCAAAGAGAGCGCCGGCCAGCAGGCTAGCCAGCAATACAGGATACAGGGCTTGGCGCGCCAGGAAACGATGGCGTTGGCGCAAGCGATCGAACCTTGGGGACATTAGAACCCTCCGAAGTTTGTATAGTCTATTCAGTTGGCGAACAGCCCCGGCCTCCCCGACTGCTGCTGGCGCAGCCAGCGGGCAACGAGGAACACGGTCGGCGGGTAGAGCGTCAGGCCCAAGGCAAGCGCGGCAATGGGTAACTTGGCGCTCAAGGTGAGCTTAGTCGTCAGGGCACTGACAAACAGGTGCGGCAACCATTTGGACAGGCCCAGGGCGGTCAGCAGGCCGGCCACATACAGAGCTTGGGTTCCCAACAGCCCGGCCAGCAAGTAGATGCCCCGCCGGTGAGGGCGTGCCATTCTTACGCTCAGTGCCAGAATCGCAATCCACACAATGGAGAATGCAGTTTCCAACCAGACGATATTGCCAGGGTATACGTTGCCCGGTCCCCAGCCGGTGGTACCCAACAGCGGCGATGGGCTCAGCAATCGGGCAAAGGCCAGGTAAGTCGTGAAGGGCAGGGCCATTAAGGTGGCGTGTTCCCAGCGCTCGACGGCCACCAGCGTGACCGCCAGGGGAAAGACGACGAGAAATAGAGCACGGGTCTGACCTACGACGGCCAGAGCCAGGAAAAGCCAGCCGAGCCAGGCGTACCACCACCTGGGCCAATTGCGCCGCCAGGCGACGAGCGCTCCCCAGCCAAAGGCGAGCAGGTACCACCACAGTGGCAGATGCTGGCCCACGAAGTGCCAGCCCAAGCCGGTAATGCCCAACACCGGTAAAGCCGCCAGCACCACGTCCCCCCAGCCGACGAATCCGTGAGCCGCCCGCAACTGGCGGCCAATCGCCCGCGCTTTGCCAAACTGGGCTACTGCGCGCGCCTGGGCCTGCTCGGCTGGCAACCCACGTCGCTCCCAGTCCGCCGCCAACTCCAGCAGGTGCGAGCGGACTTCGGGCAAAATCTCGGCGTGGTTGTGGCGCGGCAGATGGCGGGTCAGGTCGTAAAGATAGCGATCGATGGGTGACATTGGCTTGGATCCTCCGCTCAGGCAAGGCCATCCAATAACTTCAGCAGGCTGCGTGAGAAATCAGTCCACTGCTCCACACTTTCGAGCAGTGCGGCGCGTCCCGCGTCGGTGATGTGATAATACTTACGGGGTGGCCCGTCGCCGACGATTTGCCACTCGCTGCGCACCAGGCCGTCTCGCTCCAGGCGATGTAATGCCGGGTAGAGCGTGCCTTGCTCCATCTCAAAGTAGCCGTCGGAACGTGCCTGCAATTCTTTGACCATTTGATAGCCATACATGGCTTCATCGGTCAGCAAGCGCAGAATCATCACCGCCGTGCTGCCCGTGCGCATATCCAGTTTGCCCATTCCTACGTCTCCTTCCCCAGGATAATTGATACCTAGACTGTCAATATATATAGATAATTTAACATACTTTATCCGGCCAGTCAAGAGTGCAATCCTACGCTTACCTGACGATTAACAATCAAAGGGCAGCGTAGAAGCGATGTCTAAACGGGCGCCGTCGGCGCAGAAACAGAGAACCGCACGTACCCCTTGCGCGCCTGACACTCATCTCCATCCCGGCTCAGTTGGCTGAACTTGCTAAGGCTAAGCAAAGGAACTATAAACAGACGGGAAGGACTCTGAG
>JAHELX010000743.1 GCA_024643945.1 Anaerolineales bacterium | reverse complement strand
TACCAGCCGCCGGCGCTCCCGCGCAGGGCAGAGGACAACCAGTAGATGGCAGATGACAGCGAGCAGAAGGTAACAAACAGGTCATTGGCTATCGACGATCGGCCATTGGCTGGCGGCTATCCGCTGTCCGCGATTGACCTGTGGCACCATCCCCGGCTGGCGCGTTGGGCCGGTTGGGGGATGATTCTGCTGACCGCCGTCCTATACATTGCCACCCTGGATACCGGTCTGCGCCCGGACGAACTGAGCGGCGGAGACCTGATCACCCACCAGTACGCCCAGGTGCAGGCCCGTCCCAGCAACGCCCCCGGCTATCCGCTGTACACTATGGGCGGCTGGCTCTGGTTTCGCCTGACGCGTCCCTTGCTGGGCTGGGCACTCAACCCGGTGCAGCGCCTGGCGAGCTATTCCACTCTGTGGGCCTTGCTGGCGCTCTTCGTCCTCTACCGGCTGATCCTGCATGGTACGCGTGGCAACTGGCCGCTGGCCGCTCTCTCGACCGCCTTTTACGCTGTCACCTACTTTTTTTGGTATTACAGCGTCACCACCGAGCAGTATACGTCGGCCGTATTCCAGACGCTGCTTATGGTGTGGTTGGCCTTCAGATGGGACGAGGCGCAAGCGCGCGGCGAGCGGAGCGACCATTACCTGTTATGGCTGGCATTCGTCGTAGGCACCTGTCTGGCCAACCTGGTGACGGCGCTCTTCATCCTGCCGCCCCTGTTGTGGTTCATCCTCAGCCGCCGCCCCGACCTGCTGCGCCGGCCCGGGCTGCTCGCCCGGGGCGCCGGCCTGGCCTTGCTGCCGGTGACCAGCTACGCCTTCGTCTATGCCCAGGGTGCGGCCCATCCCGAGTGGCGCGGCGCAGGCCAGTGGCCGAGCGCCTGGGCCTGGTTCGTGGACTTCCTCACCACGCAGCAAGGCCGCAATGAACTGGCACCCGGATTGACCCTGGCCCATTTTTTCACCGGCGAATTCCCGGCCCTCATCTGGGGCGAGCTGACCTGGGTGGTCCTGGCCGGCGGGCTGCTGGGATTATGGTGGCTGGGACGGCGGCGCGCTTTCTTCCTTTACAGCACGCTGGCGATTTACTTCCTCTTCTGCTGGGTGGATCGCTTTGGCAACTGGTTCCAGGTGATTATGCCCGCCTATCCCCTGCTTGTGCTGGGATTGGCCACCGGCCTGAATGCACTTCGCCTGGAGAAACGGGGATGGGCTATACGCGGCCTGATGCTGATCGGTCTGATCGCCCTGGTGAGCTATCGCTTCGCCATCAGCCTGCCCCGGGCCGACCAGTCTTACCGGCCGGAGGATACCGGCCTGGATCCCGGCTGGGCGGTGCTGGCCGACGAGCCGCTGGCCTATTCGATCATTTTGGGCGATTACAGCCAATGGCTGGCCCTGGAATACCTGACCAATATTTGGGGCGCAGGGCCGCCCACCTACCCGCGCCCCCTCTGCCAGCCCGATCTACCCGACCAGACCGGCAACATCAGAAGCTCGCCGCCTGTATCAGCTATCTATCTCACCCGCCAGGCGGCTGCCGCCGATCCTTCCTGCCTGGCCGGCCAACATCGCTATGCGGCCGGCGCCACCCTCATCCGGGTCCAGCCGGCCCCCAACACGCAGGTGCCGGAGTCGGCCCGGCCCGCCGCCTATCAATTTGGTCCCCAACTGACGCTGGCCGGGTTCGAAGTACACCACCCGCCCCAGCGCGGGCCAGAACGCGACAGGCGCCCGGCCACTTATCCCCAGGCAGACTGGCACCTGTCGCTATACTGGCGGGTCAACGAGGCGATGAACGTCGATTACACCGTCTCCGTGCGGCCGCTACGAGACGGGCAACTGATCCTCTCCGAGGACGGGCAGCCGCTCATCCAGGATCACCAGCCGGTATGGAACAGCTACCCCACCAGCCGCTGGTCGCCGGGTGAGGTGGTCCGCGACGATTACGTCCTCTCCTTGCCCAGCCAGGTCACGCCCAACAGCGTCCAGATCGTCGTCTATCGAAGCACGCCGGAAGGGTCGGAGGATCTGGGGGAAGCCAGCCTGACACTGACGCCTTGAGCCACGGCAACTCCCCTGCCCACGATCTTACGCTCCGCCGACGGCCTCGCACTATGCGTGATCCGCCACTATCAGTTCAGTGTCGGCGGGCAGGGCCGCCTACCGCTCAAAAACCTGAGTCCCGGCCGCAACCTGCTCCGTTCCTGGTGCATAGTCGGCAGGTACACCCCACCTTTCAGTC
Organism: Anaerolineales bacterium; assembly: GCA_024643945.1. The sequence goes on along the minus strand of JAHELX010000743.1, from coordinate 1,087 downwards.
CGATCGTAGCGGGCCTGGGTGGCGTGGAAGTGAACATAGATGCGCGCCCGCTCCAGTTCGGGCTGAGTTTCAAACAGCCCACGGTCACCATAGCGAAGGGCCTCCAGCACGAGCGGCAGCTCACGCTGGAAGATCGCATCGCGCCAGGCGGGCGAGCCGACGATCAGACCACCGCTCACGTGGCAGTGGATGTGGAGGGCGGGACGGTCCTCCTCTTCACGCCATTCGGCCAGCACCTCATCCCGCATCAGGCGGGTATACCAGCCTGCGATCTGCCGGCGGTCATAGTCCGGTCCAATGCTGAGGTAAAGCTCACCGGTCCGGTCGGAATGGGTCAGGGTGTAACGACGCGGCGTGGCCGGTCCTTCCGGTGTGACACCAGCAACAAAGCGGACGTGCAGTTTTTCAGGCTTGAGTCGACGCACAGGGTTCTCCTAATTAAACGACATGCAAGCTTTTCGGCAAAAAAAGGGATGGCACCGCCCATTAGCAGTGCCATCCCTATCTCAGGGGGGAATCACTTACTTTCGATTAAAGATCTGGACTGGGGCGAAGCTCAATGCTACTCCGCCGACCACCAGCGCCAGACCCAGGGCCAAAAGCGTCAGGAACGAGACGTCGAGCGCGTTCTCTCCACCGGTAGCCGGCAAAGCGGCGGGTGTCTCCTGGGGCGGCAGCAGCACGCTGTCGATGACGTGGATGACGCCATTAGAGGCCTCGATGTCGGTGATGATGACCTGGGCGTCGTTGATCATGACCTTGTCGCCGTCAACCGTGATGGAAACCGGCTGGCCCAGAACGGTGTCAGCCGAGGTCAGGTTGACCACGTCAGACGCCATCACCTGGCCACTCACCACGTGGTAGAGCAGGATGTCGGTCAGGGCCGGGATGTCGTTCAACAGCGCTTCCACAGTGCCTGCCGGCAGCTTGGCAAAGGCATCGTCCGTGGGAGCAAAGACGGTGAAAGGCCCTTCGCCCTTCAGCGTATCCACCAGACCGGCCGCTTGAACCGCCGCCACCAGGGTCGTAAACCGGCCATCTTCAACCGCAATGTCAACAATGTCCTTGTCAGCCTGGTAGGCCGGCG
>JAHELX010000115.1:6600-12516 GCA_024643945.1 Anaerolineales bacterium | reverse complement strand
CCCGTCACCCGGGGCAGCTCCGGTAAATCGGCGTGGAGGGTCACCCGTTTTTCGGCGGCAACCGGCGCCAATGCCTGCACCACGTCGCCCACCAACGCTGCCAGGTCCAGGGGACGCCGCTCCAACACCAGTTGCCCCGATTCGATCCGGGCCAGGTCGAGCAGTTCCTCCACCATGCGCACCATGCGACTCGCTTCGTCGTAAATGACCGACGCCGCCCGTTGGCGGGCAGCCTCATCCTGGGTGGCTCCTTCCAGCAGCGCCTGGGCAAAGCCCTGAATTGAGGTGAGGGGGGTCTTCAGATCGTGGGACACGTTGGCGACCAGGTCTCGCATGGCCTGCTGGTTGGCTTTGACTTGCCGGGCCATCACCTCAAAGCTCTCGGCCAGGATGCCGACTTCCTCCGGCCCTTTGATGTCCAGCTTCTGATCGTAATCTCCGGCGGCGATGGCCTCAGCCGCCCTGGCCATCTGGCGCAGCGGCCTGGCCACCGAGCGGGCGATGAGTATCGCCAGCAACATGGAGAGAATCAGTGCCACCGCACCCGCAGTCAGGAGGCCCTGGCCCAAATCGCCCACCAGCGCGCCGACGGTACGCGGTGAGAGTGCCACGGCTGCCACCCATAACGGTCCCCCAGGTGTCTCCGGCCCGATCGGTCGCCCGGCGTAGACCAGGCGCGATCCACCCGGCCCGGTGAGGATGCCGCTGTCTCGGGGCTGTCCCTCGGGAGTGCGGGATACCTCATCCACCTGTTGGCCAACCCATTCCCCGTCGCTATCTCCCAGGACCTGGCCCTGCCTGTCCAGAAGCAGCAGGCGCGCTTCCTGCCTGACGCTTCCTAGCGCCAGCCGCCCCCCGATCTGCTCGGGTGACAACCCCCGTTCCAGCAGCGCCCGCACCCGGGGGACCGCGAGCGTTACCTGCGCTGACAGACGGGCTATGGCAATTCGCTGCTGGAGGGGGCGTGCGATGAGAATCAGCGTCAGGGTCGTCAATGCCAGACAGACCAGGATCACAACCACGTAGGAAAGCAGCAGGCGCGCGCGAAGAGTCGAGAACATCACTCTACCACCAGCTTATAGCCAATGCCCCACACCGTCTCGATGGCCACCGGGCCGTCGCCCAGTTGTTGCCGGAGGTGGGCTACGTGCACGTCCACGGTGCGAGTTTCGCCGTAATAGTCAAAGCCCCAGGCTAAGTCGAGCAACTGCTGGCGGCTGAGGACGATCCCCTGGTGCTCGGCCAAAACCCGCAGCAGATCGAATTCTTTGGTGCGCAGCTTCAGGAGTTGGCCGCCCAGACGGGCTTCGCGGCGAGCCGGGTCGACCGTCAACTGCCCAACCTGCGCCCGTCCCTCCACCCCGGCCGACGACGTCGACGACACATCGGCGCGCCGCAGCACCGCTTTCACCCGGGCTACCAGCTCGCGCGGATTGAAGGGCTTGGTCACGTAGTCGTCAGCACCCAACTCCAGACCCACGATTTTGTCCACGTCGTCGGAGCGGGCGGTGAGCATAATGATGGGCAGATTGCTGCTGGCCCGCACCTGGCGGCACACCTCCCAGCCGTCCATCTCTGGCAACATCAAGTCGAGGATAACCAGCGCCGGCCGCTCGGCCTCGATCTGCCTTAGCGCCTGCGCGCCGTCATCCGCCGAGATGACTCGATACCCCTCGTTTTTTAGATACAGCGTCGTCAATTCGATGATGTGGGGCTCGTCGTCTACGACCAGGATGGTCTCTTGGCTCATGATGCCTCCTCAGCATAACTCATATTTTAGCGGAAGAGGTTCATGAAAGCAAGGGCTTGACATAGTACCCGTTACCCGTTATACTGCTAAGTGTGGGTTTGACACTAATGAAACCGTCGGAGGCATGCATGGCTGAAACTGCTGAAACCTACGATGCTTCCCAATACGAACGTCCGTCGGTGACGGTCGATGTGGTCATTTTCACCATCCTCGACGCCGAGTTGAAGCTGCTGCTGGTCAAGCGCAAACATTGGCCTCACGCGGGGATGTGGGCCTTCCCCGGTGGTTTTGTGAACATTGATGAGGGGCTGGAGGAGGCTGCTTACCGGGAATTGCGCGAGGAAACCGGCGTGGGTGGCGAAGACGTGTACCTGGAGCAGCTTTACACCTTTGGCGACCCGGGGCGCGACCCACGCACGCGGGTCATCACCGTCGCCTACTTCGCCCTGGTAGGCGCCGACAAGTTGCATCTGCTGGAAGGTCGCCTGCGCGCTGCCGACGACGCCGCCGACGTCGGCTGGTTTAGTGTCTACGCGCCTCCGCTGCTGGCTTTTGACCACGCCGACATCTTGAACTACGCCATCACCCGCCTGCGCTACAAGCTGGAGTATACCGCCGTGGGCTTTCAACTTCTTCCCGAGTGTTTCACCCTGCGTGAACTGCAGCAAGCCTATGAAACCGTGCTGGGTGAAAACCTGGACAAGGGCAACTTCCGCAGCAAGCTGCGCAAAAGTGGGGTGGTCGAGCCCACCGAGAGCTATCGGGAAACCGGCGGCCGGCCGGCCCGGCTCTATCGCTTTCGCGATGACGCTGTGGCCGAGATCAAAACCCGCCGCCTTTTCCCATAAAATGGCTCTGGAAGACAGGGATAGGTGACTGCTTGTTCCTGGACCACTTCGTCTTCCCCGATTTCTCCCTCGGACCTGACGCCATCCCTACCTCCCGTGCAGCCTATGCTGAGGGCTTCCCGCGCTTGATCCTCGTCGACTACAGTGTCTACACAGCCATCTTTGAGAAGCGGAACGACCACGATGGCCGGCATTTCCCTCTCGTCCTCGACCATCCCCTGTACGCCTTCCACTCCCTCTTCCAACTCTCTGGCACAGGCCACCGCCACAATTCCTCGCGGACGATACTCCTTGACAAATCTGAGCGCCATGGCACCTCCGGCAGCAACACATACCCCCTTGTAACCCAGGGAAATGGCGGCCTGTCTCAGCCGGGCAATCACGCAATCCTCTTCACAGCTTTCCGGGCATATAAGCCCTTTCCTATCAAATTTGCCCGGGCAGGTCTGGCTGGGCCGCAAACAATGCGAGAGCAGCAGAATCCTCTCCGTCGAATCCACGATTGATAACTTTTCATAAGATTTGTTCATGATGCTGCCTCCTCTGAATAGGTTCGGTATCGTGCTAGCGCCATCAGGGGGAAATAAATTCTGTAAAGATCGTATCTGAGGTAAAACGCCCTCGGGAACCCTGTACCGGTATAGGCATCCTCTTTCCACGACCCTTCTTCCTGCTGGGTCTGCAATAAATAATGAATTCCTGCTTGTACCGCCGGGCTGGATGTCTCGCCGGTTGCTATAAGTCCCATAAGTGCCCATGCTGTTTGAGATGCAGTACTTGGGCCGATGCCTCTATGGGCTGGATCTTCGTAGCTTTGGCAGGTTTCGCCCCAACCTCCGTCGGGGTTTTGCTGGGACACGAGCCAGAAGGTCGCACGCTGAATGTAGCTCTGAGCGGTATCCTCGCCCGCTACCTTCAACCCGGCAAGGACCAGGCCCGTGCCGTACAGGTAATTTACCCCCCAGCGTCCGTACCATGCCCGGTCGGCTTCCTGGGTTTTCTTAAGATAGGACAGGGCCTTGCTGAGGGCGGCGTCATCCGGATGAAGTTCGCCCAACAGCTCGACCACGTGCGCGGTAACATCGGCACAGGTAGGATCGAGCGGCGTCATAAAATCAGCAAAGGGAACGTGGGCCAGAATCTGCTTGTCGTTGTTCAGATCGAAGGCTGCCCACCCCCCGTCGCTGCACTGCATGCTTAAGGTCCAGCGCACTGCCCTGGCGATTGCCTCGGCCTTGGCTTCCTCGCCCTCTTCTGGAAGCTGCACTTTTCTTAGCGCTCGGCAGACGACTGGCGTATCATCCAGATCGGGATACAGATTGTTCTCAAATTCGAAAGCCCAGCACCCGGGTTCTGTATTTGGATTCTTGACCTTCCAGTCGCCGCCGACGCTGATCTCCTGTTCCAGCAGCCATTGGGCAGCCTTTATCAGCGCGGGGTGATCGGCCGGCAAGCCCGATTCCCGGAGGGCAATGACTGCCCATGCCGTATCCCAAACCGGTGAAACCGCTGGCTCGAGGCGCAAAGTGGAAGCATCCTCTACGATGAAACCTTCCAGTCCCTTCAACCCGCGAGCGATGACGGGATGGTCCAGGGAATAGCCGAGAGATTTCAGGGCGAATAGAGAATAGATCCAGGGAAGCATAATCCCGCCCCAACTCCCATCAGCCTCCTGGTGCTCCACGATCCACTTCTCAGCCTTTCGCAGGGCAAAGCGGCGTCCGGGCTTGAAGGGCAGCCTTTCCCAGGCCTTGAAGAGAGAGTCCATCAGCAAGAAGAAACTTCTCCAGCTCAGGAGTCTGTCAATCTTGCCCAGTCTATAATCTCTTTGATCTTCGGGCTCCAGGTAGAGTTCCGAAACCTGAGCCGATTCGGGGATGCGACACATTGGTTTCTGCGTGAGAACCACCGTCAAGGCTACAATGGTGGCCCGCGACCAACTGGCAAACTCGTAGATGTTGAGATAAAACCAATTGGGCAAGAGCGTTATCTCCGGGGGAACCGTGGGAGTCCCGCGCCAATCATACTGGCCAAAAAGAGCAAGCCATAGCTTCGTGAAGACGTTGGCCTGGCTTATGCCACCCTTCCCCAGGATAAAGTCCCGTGCCCGCTGCATAAAGGGTTCCGAGGCTGAAATGCCCGCCAACTTCAGCGCGAAGTAAACCTGGATGCTCACATTCAAATCGCCGGCTCCGCCATAGTAGGTGCTCCAAGAGCCATCTGGGGCCTGTTTGCTTTTCACGAAAGTGATCGTTTTCCGCTGTCGTTCAGGATCAACCCTGCCAGTCATGAAGTACATAAGCGGGATGTAGCTTGCAGATACGCTGGCATCCGCCTCCAGCTCCCCTACCCAGTAGCCTTCTGGGCTCTGGAGACTGAGCAGATAATCCTGGGCTTTTTTGATAGCCTCTTTGATCCGTTGCTGATCCTCCTTAATAAACAGGACGTCTTCCCTGTAGGGGCTTGCAATCGCGGTTTCGATTTCAGGAGACCAGTTGGTCGTGCTCATAATTGTCCTCCCAGTTTTGCCAAACAGTTACTCTTTTTTCCCTATAGTTTTGGCACAAGGGCATCCAGAAAACATGTCAGACTTTTTCTCGCCTGCAGTGCATTTCTATAGACCCGAGGCACCTTCGCCAGCTCTCCGGGTCGAGCCAGAAAATGAAGTGACGCTTCTTTCCAGAGCCGTACACCACTTAAATTAGAAAACCGGTCAAAGTTGGGCAAGCTCTGGGTCAAGGTGTCAGAAATGGCGCGCACAGCCAGAAAAGGGATTTGCCGGGCTGATACTACCCTGCCCACCCAGTAACTCTCCATGTCTACGGTCACCGCACTGAAAGTTTCGCCCAATGTCTGCTTCTCTTCGGGTTGTGTTACCAACTCATCCACAGTCACGTTGTCTCCCATGTGGAGACAGAGGGCTGTTTCCTGTGCGGCCTGGGTTGCCAAGGGGAGCAAGCTATGAGCAGAAGCGTCAAGGCTGCCGGCATTTGAGTTGCTCTTACAGTGGAGCTTCAGACAAAGTACGACGTCACCCGCTCTCAATTTTGGCGATAGCGCCCCAGCAAAACCGAAGGAGATAAGAGTCGAGATCGGATACCGTTCCAGGACGAATTGGGCTGCGGCTTCCGCTTTTTCTCTGCCAACTCCCGTTTGTACCAGCAAGACCTCCTTCTTGCCATATTCGCCCCTGAACAAGCGCCAACCATGCCGGACAAGAGTCTCTTCAGCGACCATGCGTTTCTGCACGCCGACGACCTCTTCCCTCATAGCGGCCAACAGGGCGATCATGTTACCCTCCGGCTTGACCTTCCTGGT
>JAHELX010000115.1:0-6500 GCA_024643945.1 Anaerolineales bacterium | reverse complement strand
GTTGCTGAAAAAATTCCACTTGAGCATGTGCCACAAGTCTGGCAGGCTCTTGCCGACTTCATCTAGAGCACTCGCCTCAAAGCCACAGTGGACCATGCAGTTGGTACAGCGTGGATCGTTGCCCACGCCATATTTTTCCCAAGGGGTCTTCTCCATCAGTTCAGCAAAAGAAGTGTAGTACCCATCCGTGATGAGGTAGCACGGTTTCTTCCAACCCTTGGGGTTTCTGGTCGGGGTACTCCACGGCGTGCACTGGAGACTCCTTTTGCCCGCCAGAAATTCCAAATAAATCGGCGTGTTGTAGAAGCGAAACTGCTCGCGATGCTCGCATATAGGCTGGAAAGTGGACACAACTTCGTTGCGGGAGAGGAAGATGTCGGCATCTACCTTTTCATAGCTAAAAGCGGGAGCCACCATCATGCCGTCAATTCCCAACTGGGAGAGCAGAACGAATAACTCTCTTATCTCATCCCAGTCGAATCCTTTGTAGATAGTGGTGTTGGTGCGGACTTGAAAGCCCGCTTGTTTGGCTGCTTTGATGCCAGCTATGGCCGTATCAAAGACACCACTGCGCCCGGCGTTTCGGTCGTGAGTCTCGGCCAGGCCGTCAAGGTGGAAGACAAAGCTGAAGTAAGGGCTGGGTTTGAATTTGGGCAGAGATTCCTTAACTTTAATCCCATTGGTAGCCAGATAAGTGAAACGCTTCCTGGCTACCAGCCCCTCGACAATTTCCTTAATCTCGGGGTGGAGCAGTGGTTCGCCTCCGGTGAGGCAAACAACCGGAGACCCGGCTTCATCCACCGCTGCCAGACATTCTTCGACGCTCAGCATCCGTCCACCGATTTCCTTGTTCTCCCGAATGCGCCCGCATCCGGCGCAGGCCAGATTGCAGCGAAAAGTGGGTTCCAGCATCAATACCAGCGGGAAACGCTTCCTGCCTTGTAGCCTGTTAAGGGCTACGTACCTGGTGAGGGACAGTGTGAGTTGCCAAGGGTAGATCATGATACTCCTCTCGATTTTCTCTTAGCTAAGGCCAATGCCTGATCTCTGCCAAATCTCAGAACTCGCGTTTTGTCAGGAAATGGGCCATTTCCTTGAGGTTATCGCGCGCCCACGACGAGAGTGCTGTCTTTTCTATTTCCGCCAGGGCTCTATCACAGTATGCCTCGGCCCTGTTCTGGGCCTGGACTTCTGCCTGAACACTGTCGAGGATATTCAGAACGGTATCCCGTCCGTTATCGTCGATGACCTCGTCCTGATAGATCTTCATCAATTCGGTTTTTGCCTGGCCTTGTGCATTCTCCCAGGCATAGACGATGGGGAAGGATTTCTTTTTGCGCCGAATGTCGCTGCCGACGGGTTTACCTGTCTTTTCCTCATCGCCCCAGATGCCGAGGATATCGTCTCTGATCTGGAAAGCAAATCCCAGATTTCTGCCAAAATTTCGCAGGGCTCGGATGACCTGCTCATCATCGGTTCCTAGCAGGGCTCCGAGTTCGACTGAGCAGGCTATCAGAGTTGCAGTTTTTCCTTCCACCATTTCCAGGTAGTCGGCCACACCGACATCCAGATGGCTTTCGAAACTGATGTCGAGATATTGCCCCTCGATCAGCCTGAGGCAGCTCTCATCCAGGATACTCAGAGCGCGTATCTGCTTTTCGATGGGCACGCCCCGGCTTGCAAGACGCATCATGGTCAGGCTGGCGACAACCCACATTGCCGTTCCAGCGTTGATAGCCTGCGGCTTTCCCCAGATGGTCCAGACCGTGGGGCGATGCCGGCGTTCCCTATCATCGTCTTGGATGTCGTCGTGGATGAGAGAAAAGTTGTGAAGTAGCTCAAGCGCTGCAGCTGCCGGCAGTGCCTTCTCGTGAGCACCTGCAACAGCCTCGTTTGACAGCAGGCACAAGGTCGGGCGTAAGGCCTTACCTGTTGAACCTGGCAGTGCATTTCCTTTATCATCTACCCAGCCCAGGTGGTATCGCAGCATCTCGTACATAGGTGATCGGTGATGAGCCAGAGCTGATCTCAGTTCAGCATCGATCTCGGCGCGATATCTTGAAAAAACCGAAGGCAGATTCATGAGATAGTCACCTCCTCGCTGTTTGACGGATGCAGAAAGAAGTGCGGGTCTTATGTGATTCTGCCGCAGGTACCTTGCCTCGTGTCCGTGGGCCAGGGAGAGCCCCTTGCGCCAGGCACAGGCGCCTCTAGGGTGCGGGCAGGATAGGCAGTGAGCGACCTTAAGGAGCAAAGAATCTAGTGTAATGGAGGACCTGAAGCTACACGTAACTAATATAAGCGAAAGCTGCTCATTTGTCCTTATGCTTAACTTAAGTAGAGTTTAAGGGAATCTTAAGATGTGTCGCGTATTCATTCCTCGTGGCTGAGTAGTCACCATTCCTCTTGGGAATACATCTATTCTATCCCTTTCTATACCTTTTTTATACCCCGGATAGATAGCTAAGGCCTTAGTTTTGGCTTATACTGAATGACAGTGTACCTTCTCTGGGGATAATGTTGGACTAAGTTTGGGTTAGTGCTTAGCCTGACCTCCCGGAGCACCCAATGGTCCCGAGCGCCCGATGGTCCCCTGCACAGCCCCACAGGGGGGCTTCGCTCGGGAAAGCCCCCCCACGGGGCAGACCTGCAATGCGGGGAGATTCTGAGTCTGAATTGTCAGGTGTAGCAACGCTTTCTGCTTTGTACTTGTCCAATGATATAATACCCGAGCGTTGGGTATAACTTTGCACTTCAATCGGCAAATCAGGTGCAAACTGATGGCAAAAGTACCAGGTTATTTCTGGAAAAGTGCTTTGGCGTTTGCCTAAATCTAGGGGAGGGTGAGCAATTACAGATTTGGCTTTCAAGGAGGTGGTTGTATGACTTACGCCGCGTTGCTGTTCTTCTTTGGTGTCATTCCTATTGCTCTGTTATGGCTAAACTGGCCGCGCCTCATCCGTCGCCATACAGGCAGCTTGCTAATTATTGTCATCCTGATCATGCTGGTCAGCATCCCGTGGGAAATGGTAGCCGTTGACCGCATCTGGTACTACTCGCCCCGGGTGATTTGGGGGCCACGCCTGTTTAACCTGCCGGTCGAAGAACTGGCTTTTTACGTGATTGACGGATTGTTCCTGGGCACCCTGGCCCTGTTGCTTGGTAAAGAAGAACGATGTTGACTGTAGAGTTCTTGCGCCATTTCACTTATTTAGCTATGGAAGCCTTCATCTTCGGCGGGGTAGCTTTTGTCCTGTGGGCTTTCCACTTCCGTTTTTTGTGGTCGCGTCGCTGGCGAATTCTCCTCGGCGTGGTCCTGATCTCGGCATATACCTTGCCAATGGATGCGCTGGCCATCTCCCTGGACTGGGGCGGTTTCAACCCAGCTTATGTTTCCGGTATCTACTTTTTGGACGACGTACTGCTATTGGAGGAGATCATCTTCTGGTCGGGTACCTCGTTCGTGACCATCTCGGCCGTGCTGATTTTTGCAGAACTTGAACGGCAGAGGGTACCGTGGTGGGCGCTCGCCTTGGGCGTAGTAATACCCCTGGAGTGGATCATCTCAGCATTCTCGCCTGCTTCGAAGAAAGCAACCAAGAGCGAGGTTTAGTTGTATTGCTCACATCCCTATTGTGCCAGAAATGATAAAGATTGACAAATTGTTTGATCTTCGCGCTTACGTCGTCACGCTTAGCGTCCTGATAGGGTCTCCTCCCCATCTGCCCAGCGTCGAAGCAGGCGAGGCCTCGACAGTGACCTTAAGACTATCTTAAGGTTCCCGGTAGGTTGCCTTAAAGACAAATCACTTCCCCAAGTGCTATAGTAAAGTCAAGGAATATCGCTACGATTCCGAAAATTCTAATGAGCTAATCCAGACCTGACAGATTTCAAAAACCTGTCAGGTCTTCATCCGGCAAGAAACAGGATGTTTCTTAGGAACGAGATTTAAATAACTTCCGCATTTCTAGTGCCCCATCAAAGTGATCTTGATAGGCCCGATTCAGCCGCCATGGGCGTGGCCTCGGTATATCATAATCTCTGTGATGGGGTACTAGCCAAATGTCGGCTTATAAATAGGATAAAATGTTCAAGTTATTTAATCGATGTTCCTTAGCAGCCTAGAAGAGAAAGTGGGCGATGAAAAGAAGGAACTTCTTCGACCAACTTGGCCAAAGTTCGACGGCGACTACGATCGCGCTGGCAGCCGTAATTGGGGTATGGACCCTGGTCTTTCTAGCGATTATCGGGGGCATCATATTCTTCGTGGAGAGACCAATCCAGGCCCAGCAACCAACGACCAGCGCGCTTACACCGGTTATTTCCGTGGAACCAACAGTTGGTCCAGGGGGCACCACCGTGACAATTCACGGTCAGGGATGGACCCCTGGCAGCCGTGTCTCGATCTACCTGCTGGCTCCTGGACAGACACAGATTCCTAACTTCGCATCGGCCGGTGCTATCGCCGATACCCAGGGCCAGTTCACCGTCAGCGTTGTAATTCCCTCGGAGGACGGCTGGCAGACGGCAGGGACGGCGACCATAATCGCCCAGACGACTGGGGGTGGACCCTCCGCGCAGGCGTCCTTCAATGTGTTGGCACCCACAGCCACCCCGACACCAACCACGCCATCGACGCCAACGCCAACGCCTACCCTACCTTCCACGCCGACACCGACCCCGGCGCCCGCCATACCGACGGCGACTGCCAGGGTTAATCTAAACATTCGAAGCGGTCCCGGAACAGCGTATCCTGTAGTAGGGGTATTGTTGGCTGGTCAGAGCGCGCAAATCACGGGTGTCAGCGCTGACGGCAATTGGTGGCAGATCAGCTTCGCCGGGGCGCCCAACGGACGTGGCTGGATCTCGGCCTATTACGTGACAGCCGAAAACACGCAGAACGTGCCAGTGGTGGAAGCGCCCTCACTGCCGCCAACGCCGACGCCTATCCCACAGCCTCCGACGGCCGTCATCAGCGGCCCGACTGCAGCCCAGGTAGGCCAGTCTGTCACCTTTAACGGGAGCGGCTCCAGCGCCAGCACTGGCTCCATCGTCCACTACGAGTGGGCCTTCGGTGATGGGACCATTGCCAGCGGGGTCACAGTTAGCCACGCTTATCAACAGGGTGGGACCTACGTAGTGACTCTGACCGTGACCGACAGCCAGGGGCTGCTGGGCTCGACAACGCAAACCATCCAGATTGGACAACCGTCGCCGACAGCGATCGTCAGCGGTCCCAGCCAGGGGAGCGTAGGTCAATCCATCACCTTTGATGGGAGCGGCTCCAGTGCCAACTTTGGCAACATCGTCGACTACGAGTGGGATTTTGGCGATGGGACCAGCGCCAGCGGATCCAGTGTTACTCACGTCTATACCCAACCCGGGCATTACGAGGTGACCTTGACGGTGACCAACGATGCCGGATTGACCGCCTCAACCACGCATAAGATCCAGATTGAAGCAGCGCCGACGGCGGTTATCAGCGCCCCAAGGACAGGGCAGGTGGGCCAGCCCATCACCTTCGACGGGAGCGGCTCCACCGCCAGCGACAACAACATCGTCAGCTATGCCTGGAACTTCGGCGATGGAACCACGGCTAATGGCGTCAGGGTCACTCACACCTATTCCCAAGTCGGAAGTTATCAGGTGAGCCTGACCGTGACTGACGACGAGGGGGCAACCGCCACGGCAACCCAGATCATTCAGATTGAACAACCGTTGTCGCCGACGGCGGTCATCAGTATCCTGACCACGGGTGCGGTGGGCCAGCCCATCACCTTCGACGGAAGCAATTCCAGTGCTGGCGTCGGGCAGATCGTCAAGTACGAATGGAACTTCGGTGACGGCACTACCGGCACTGGTGCCAGGGGGGTTCATACCTACACCAAAGCTGGAAGTTACACAGTCAGTCTGACCGTGACCAATAGCGATGGGTTGAGCGCCACAGCCACGCAAACCATCCAGATTGGACAACTATTGCCGACGGCGGTCATCAGCGCCCCCAAGACGGGGTTCGTCGACCAGCCGGTCATCTTCGACGGCAGCGGCTCCAGCGCCAACGTGGGGCAGATCGTCAAGTACGAATGGAACTTTGGGGACGGAACCACGGGCAGCGGCGCCCAGGTCACGCACGCTTATACCAAGGTGGGCAGCTATAAAGTGACCCTGACGGTAACCGACAGCAATGGCGCCACGGCCACGGTGGGGCACGGCATCCAGATTGGGCAGGCCGTGACCGCCGTGATCAGCGGGCCGACGACGGGTGCGGTGGACCAGCCCATCGCCTTCGATGGGAGCCAGTCTACTGCCAATGTAGGGCAGATCGTCAAGTACGAATGGAACTTTGGGGACGGAACCACGGGCAGCGGTGCCCAGGTCACGCACGCTTATGCCAAGGCGGGCAGCTATAAAGTGACCCTGACGGTAACCGACAGCAATGGCGCCACGGCCACGGTGGGGCACGGCATCCAGATTGAACAACCACCGTCGCCGACGGCGGT
>JAHELX010000742.1 GCA_024643945.1 Anaerolineales bacterium | reverse complement strand
GGTCGGGAATGGCGAAGAAATCGTGCAAGGCTGGCGTCCAGTGTAGGCCGGCTTCTTTAAGTTGCTGAGCTATCGATAGGGACAGCATGGCTTGAAACCTGTTGAAAATTTCTCTATGTCAGCCTTCGCCTCAAATAACGTCCTCGTCCCTCAGCCCCTACAAACTCACCATCGCGCACGATCACCTCCCCCCGGCTGAGTACGATACGCGGCCAGCCCTTCACCTGCATGCCCTCGTAAGGGGTGTAATCGCAGTTCTGATGCAGGGTTTCGGCACTGATGGTGACTTCACGCCTGGGATCGAAGAGGACCAGGTCTGCATCGGCGCCAGGGACAATAGTACCCTTCTGCGGGTAGAGGCCGTAGAGTCTGGCAGCGGCCGTGCTGGTGACGTTCACAAACTGGTTGAGCGACAACCAACCCTGGTTCACGCCGAAATGATAGACCAGTGGCAGGCGCGTTTCAACTCCTGGTGCGCCGCCCGGGATCTGGTTGAAGGGAGGGAGCCCTTCGGACCATGCGGCTTCAAAGGGAGTAGTGAGGGTCGTTTCAGGTAGTCGCCGGAACTCAGGGGTACGTCGCTCGCCCCGTTTTTGGGCCAGGGTAAAGGGACAGTGGTCGGTGACGACGAAGTCCAGGCTCCCATCTTCCAACCCCTCCCACATCGCCTCGATGTCGGGGGCGGTCCGGAGGGGAGGTGCCATCACGTATTTGGCCGGTTCGAAGCCGGGCTGCTCGTACAGCGCGTCGGTGAGGAGCATGTGCTGGGTGCAGACCTCGCCGCTGACGGGGCGTCCCCGCTTGCGGAAACGACGGATGATCTCCAGCCCTCGGGCCGTGCTCACGTGGACGATGTGCATCGGCAAGTCCACGATCTCGGCCAGTGACAGGGCACGTTGGGTGGCTTCGGCCTCGCCCGCTGCCGGGCGGGTATGGGGATGCCAGCGCGGCTCCCGGCGCCCGGCAGTCAGGTAACGCGCCACCTGGCGCATAATGACATCGTGATTCTCTGCGTGGACAATGGGCAGTCCCCCCTGCTCTTTGAGGGCTTCTAGCGCCTGTAGCATCTCGGCGTCGGTCAGGCGGATGTTGTCATAGGCCATATAAATCTTGAAGCTGGGCATTCCGGCCTCAATGACGGAACCCACCTCGGCCAGGCTGCGTTCGTCGGCGCGGTTAAAGCTCATATGGAAGCCAAAGTCAATCACCGCCTGACGATCAGCTTCGGCCAGCCGGCTTTCGAAGGCCTCCATCCAGGTCTCGTCAGGGCCGGCCTCCACAAAATCAACCAGGGTCGTCGTACCACCCCAGGCAGCGGCGACGGTGCCAGTGAACCAGTCGTCACTGGAGACGACGCGGTGCGCGCCTTGCGGATATTGCAGGTGGACATGGGCATCTATGCCGCCGGGGATGACCAGCAGACCGCTGGCATCCAGGGTTTCGGCACCGTCTGGAAGTCCTTGGGAGGAGAATTCCTGCCCTATGGCAAGGATTTTGTCGCCGGCAATAGCGATGTCGGCCTGAAACGTATCGCTGGCCGTGACCAGAGTCCCATTTTGAATGAGCAAATTAGCCTGACCGTTCATTAGCATGCGCGATGAATAACTGCCCCTCAGGTAAGGTGGCTCAAGAAACGCTCCAGGCGATCCATCGCCTCTTCGATTTGTGCCATACTGGTGGAATACGAGAGTCGCACGTGGTCGTCGTCGCCAAAAGCAAGGCCGGGAACAGTGGCTACCTTTTCGTGCTCCAACAACAGGCGCGAGAAGGCCATAGACCCGTCCACTACCTGGCCATTATGGCGCCGGCCGTAGTAGGCTGAAATGCGTGGAAAGGCGTAGAACGCACCATCGGGCTGTGGGCAGGTGATGTCAGGCATGGCTCGCAAACGTTGAAGCATGCTTTGGCGGCGCCGGTCGAATTCCTGACGCATCATCTCAACCGTGCTCTGATCTCCGGTGATGGCGGCCAGGGCAGCCTTTTGTGCCACTGAATTAGGGCCACTGGTCGAATGACTTTGCAGGCGGCCGGCTGCGGCGATGACCTCGGCGGGACCGGCCGCATAGCCGATACGCCAGCCGGTCATGGCATAGGTCTTAGAGACGGCGCCAGAGACAATGGTCAGCTTATAGATCTCTTCTCCCAGCGAGGCGATGCTGGTGAATTCCTTGCCATATACCAACTCGTCGTACACTTCATCCGAGAGAACAGGCACCTGTTTTTCCACCAGCACCTCGGCCAGCGCCGACAGCTCATCCCGAGTGTACACCGAACCGGTCGGGTTCGACGGCGAGTTAAGGATGACCAGGCGAGTGTGCTCTGTGATGGCCTCACGCAACGCATGCGGGCTGATCTTGAAATCCTGCTCGGAGTCGGTCTCCAGGATAATGGGGATAGCACCCACAGCTCGCACCTGTTCAGGGTAGCTGACCCAATAAGGGGCGGGGATGATGACCTCGTCGCCAGGATCTACCAGGGCGTACACGACATTAAAGATAGCTTGTTTGCCCCCGGCGGTGACCATCAACTGATTGGGTTGATAGGTCACGCGCCGCTTTTGACTCACCTGCTCGGCCCAGGCAGCTCGCAGTTCGGGCATGCCAGACGCTGGCGTGTAACGGGTGAACCCAGCGTCGAGTGCCTGTTTGGCTGCCGCTACGATGTGGGCTGGGGTATCGAAGTCTGGCTCGCCGGCGGCCAGAGCGATTACATCCTCCCCAGCTTTCTTCATCGCCTTGGCCTGTGCAGAGATAGCCAAAGTAGCGGATTCCTGGATACGTTGACTGTTATCACTTAGCTTGAACATAAGAATCTCTCCTCATTATCGGGGCAATGATATTTGGGGGTTGCTGAACAGTGTGGCGGTGCTACGCTGCCGGTTGCTTCAGATGTGGATTATATCGCAACTCGATGGATTTGCCCAATTTTATCCCCTCCCGGGTCACCCGCCCGGACAGTGCATGCAATACCAGGCCAGGGTAGACTCATAGTACGAATTGCCCCCCCAGGCACCGGGAACATGTGATTGACGCAGATTCTCCTCCATGCTATAATAACAGCGTAATCTACCCAGACACTCTAAGGAACGAGATTTAAATAACTTCCGCATTTCTAGCCAAAGGTCGGCTTATAAATAGGATAAAATGTTCAAGTTATTTAATCGATGTTCCTAAATGCTCCCATTTTTCAACTCACAGGGAAGCTACGCCGACCATTCGTGGAGGCAAATATTATGCGCCTGACGCGAGGGAGTGATTATGGCTTACGTGGCATGCTTTACATGGCCCGCCAACCACGCGGACAAATATGCCTGGTGAGCCAGGTCGCAGCCGCCGAAG
>JAHELX010000741.1 GCA_024643945.1 Anaerolineales bacterium | reverse complement strand
CGGTTTTTGAGCATTCTCCCCATGGGGTCTAAATGAACTGGATAATTAGGAGAATGCGGGGTAGAATTAGGGTAAGTACCTTGACAATGTCAT
This sequence comes from Anaerolineales bacterium, assembly GCA_024643945.1. The sequence continues at coordinate 3,247 of JAHELX010000741.1, read as the reverse complement.
GTCACCCTGCCCGCACCTGCGGCGGCAGCCTGGGGCCTGCACAGGCAGGCACAGGTGAACGCAGTGAAGGGTCTCGTTCACAAACTGGAGATTCCCTTCGGCCCAGCTCAGGGCGGGCTTCGCTATCGCTCAGCCTGTCCCCTGGCCCGCGTGGCGGAGCCAGGACGGGCTGGACGGACAGTCCAGGGAATGACACTGAGAAAAAGTAGAACGTTGTTATTTCTGGACAAGTGCTTTGGCGTTCGCCTAAACCTGCGGGAGGCGATGTCAGGAGGTGAGTTGGTGATCGACCTTAAGAAACTTGAAGTATTCCTGGATGCAGCAAAAAGCCTGAGCTTTTCGGAAGCTGCCAGGCATTTGCACTTCACGCAGCCGGCTGTCAGCCACGATATCAAAGCGCTGGAGCAAGACCTGGGCGTCGAGTTGTTCGAGCGTTCCGGCTCCGGGATCCAATTGACCGAGGCGGGCCGACTGCTTATACCCTGGGCCAAGAAACTGATACGCGATTCGATTGCTCTGCAAGACATGATGGCTTCCTTGCAAGAGAGCGTCGTTGGCGATCTACGCATCGCCTGCAGCACGACCACCGGAAAATACATTTTGCCCCTGCTGGCCGCCCGCTTCCACAGCCGACACCCGGGAGTCAAGGTGACCATTTTGGTCTGCGCCCTGGAGGGCGTTGTGCCTCGCTTGAAAGAAGGGGAAGCTAACCTGGGTGTCATCAGCCGGGAGGCAGGTGGGGATGAGCTCGAGCGCCAGGAATTCTTTACCGACCACATCATCCTGATCGCTCCGGCCGAGCACCCCTGGGCTTTTGGCCAGGCGGTCAAGCCGGCTGATTTGACCGAAACACCGTTTATCATACGCGAACCCAATTCCGGCACACGGCAGGTGATGTTGACCGAACTGGGGAAATACGATATCAGCCTGGATGACCTGGACATCTTTCTAGAGGTAGGCAACGCCGAAGCCATTGTCCAGACGGTAGCGGGTGGGTATGGTGTGTCCTTTGTCTCCCGAACGGCAGCGGCCTACGCCCTCCAACAAGGGCGGGTAGCCGAGGTGCCGGTGGTTGGCGTGGACCTGCGGCGCAAGATTTACATGGTCCGCCGCAGCCTGGATGCGCCCAACCGTGCCCTGGAGGTTTTCTGGGGTTTTGTCCACGATCCGGCCAATGCCGATTTGTTGGGACTGGCTGAGATGTAGGTGTAAGACCCTAAGGGTTTTCAGAAAACCCTTAGGGTCTACAAGAATTTGGGACACACCCTAGTTACGCTCTTAGAAGGTAAAGGTCATCCCGGCCCCTTCCGCATCCATCAGGAAGGGTGGAACCTGCTCAATCACAATGCGCTCGTCGCGTACATCCTTGGGATCAATACCCTTATTCTCCAACGCCAGCTCGCACAACACAATCTTGCCACCCTGATCCAGGATGGTGTTGAAGAGGTCAATGGGATTGGGCAAACCCTTCGGCTGGCCGATCTTCTCCAGTTCACCCTTGACCAGCGCCTGGGCTCCACCTGGACAGAAGAACATATGCACCTCGTAGTCAAGCGCAACGCCTGACGAAGCGAAGATGAGCGAAGGCATGACACTGCCGGGCTCACTGCGATTGCATACGACAACCATTTTTTCTTTCATGGGTCATCTCCTTTTAGAAAATAATGGAACAGTTTTTTTGCATCGATCTGCCGGGGCTCCGTCCCGGCAGGTAATACCTTAAGCAGCGCTGCCTGCAGCAGCCGATACTTTCTATGGCTTGCATTTTCCGGGCTAGAAGGTAAGCGTCCAGTTCGCCCCTTCAGCTTCCATGAAGAACGTAGGGGCATTCATGATTTCCACGCCTTCACGCAGGTCCTTGGGGTCGACGTCTTTCGCCCCCAGGGCCAGTTCGCACAGGATAATCCGGCCGCCGAACTCGAGAATGTCGTTGTAGAGTTCGATGGGATCTGGCAGTCCCTTCAATCCTCGGAACTTTTCCAGCTCTCCCTTTAGCAGCGCCTGGCTACCACCGGGCGTAAAGAAGAGATACACCTGGTAGTCGAGGGTGGCGCCCGAAGAGCCCATAACCAGCGTCGGCATGACACTGCCGGCGTCGGCGTGGTTACAAATGATAGCCATCTTGGTGTTTTGCGTTGACTCGCTCATAGTAGTTGTTCCTCTTTTCAATTGATTTCAAAATAGTGCTTGTGAATGGTTGCTCAGGTTGTGACTGGTGTCATACCGCTCTCCGCAGTCTGCTCGACCGGTTTGAGATGATGAACAAAAATCGCCACTGTCCGATAGATGATGTGGGCAAACTTGGTAAAGGGCAGCATGACCAACAAATCCATGGCCAGCGATACGTGGACGATCAGGATGGCGTAGCCCCACATAGCGGTAGGCCGGGCATAAACGGCCGCCTCCAGCAAGAAGCCGGTCAGGCCGACCAACCACATCAAGCTCAAGAAAGTCCAATCCGAGACTTGCGAATGCTGCATGGACCGGTCCGCCGCGTGCAGGCGCTTGAGTATGGCCAGGCTGGCGCCGTACATCAAGGACAGCCCTCCCAGGGTGCCCAGCAGCCGCATCGGGTAGTAAATGGGCACCCACGAACCGACCGGTTTGAACAGGAAGTCCAGGGTCGTAGCCGCAAGCAGGCCTAAGAAGCCATACATGATGGTGGCGTGCATAAACCACTTTCTCAGCATCCAGGGCGTTTTGCTTTCTTGTTCGCAATCTTCGCTGCGATAGTTCTCGTGTCCCAGAGCTTGCACAAAGAGGGTGTCTTTGAACGCCTGCCACCAATTCAGCCTGGTCCAGGGCACTCCGCTGTATGCCAAGCGCCCGGCCCTGGCGATGCTACGGATCATGCGATAGAGGCCGATCAGGCCGGCGATGCCGATGATGGCAAAGACAGCCAGGCCCAGGTATCTGACGTACATTTCCGGGATGAATTTCCACAGGGCCAGGCTGGTGAATTGCTCTTCCTGCCGGAAAGCCAGCAGGAACAGGCTGAAGAAAGCTGCCAGCCCGAGGGTGAAGACCAGGTTGAACCAGCCCGACTTGTACAATCTCCTGGCGATACCGGTCACGTCGTAGTTAGCAATGGCCATGCGCCGGGCCGCGGCCATGAATTCGCCGGGGTTGGCCTGGCGCGGGCAAGTTTGCGTACATTCGCCGCAGTAGTAGCAAAGCCAAAGCTCTTTCGAAGAGAGCAGCAAGTCCCTGGCTCCGAGTTGTGCGTAGCGGATCTCCTGGCGCGGAA
>JAHELX010000114.1 GCA_024643945.1 Anaerolineales bacterium | reverse complement strand
CGCTCGGGACCATTGGGTGCTCCGGCAGGGTAGGCTGAGTAGTCACTTTTGAGGAAAGGATGTTCCCATGACTGAAGAGAAGATCTCGTTTGCCACCGACGCCTGGATCAAACGCCTACACGAGGAGGTCAACAAGAGTGAGGCGTATCGCCAGGCGGCCAAGACCTGGGAAGGCGACTTTTACTTCGTGGTCGAGCCAGGTGGCCCGCTGTCCGAGCCGGTTTATATGTACATGGACTTGTGGCATGGGGAAAGCCGCGACGCTTTTGTTGCCCAGGACCCCAGCGTGAAGGATCCGGAGTTTGTCATCAGCGCGCCGACCCGCACCTGGAAGGACGTAGTCGAGTTGCGACTGGACCCCATGAAGGGTCTGTTGACCAGGAAGCTCAAGCTCAAGGGTAACATGCCCAAGATCATGCGCGCCGTCAAGGCCGCCAACGAGCTGGTGCTGTGCACCACCCGAGTTCCGACTGAGTTTCCTTAGTGGAGGGGGCTATGTGGTACTTCCGCAGTCCCCAGGTGGTCTTTGGCGAGGGCGCGCTAGATCATCTGGCTTATCTCAAGGGTAAACGAGCCTTGATCGTCACCGACGAGGTGATGGTTCGCCTGGGCTTTGTGGACAGGGTGCAGGCCAAGCTGGCCGAGGCTGGCCTGGCTTGCGACGTGTTCGACCAGGTGGAGCCTGAGCCGTCGCTGCAAACGGTAGAGCGGGGTGCGGCGCTGATGCTCGAAAAGGAGCCGGACTGGATTGTGGGCCTGGGAGGTGGCTCAGCCCTGGACGCGGCCAAGGCAATGTGGATTCTCTACGAGCGACCCGACGTGGCCGCCGAGGAGATCAACCCGTTCGACGAGCTGGGTCTGCGCCAGAAGGCGCGCATGGTAGCCATCCCCACCACCAGCGGCACCGGCTCTGAATCCACCTGGGCGGTGGTCCTCAGCGATACCCAGGAGCAGCGCAAAATCTCCACCGGCGCGCCTGAATGCACGCCCGACATCGCCATCGTGGACCCGGTCTTCGCCGCCGCCATGCCGCCCCGTCTCACCGCCGACACCGGCCTGGATGCCCTGACCCACGCCATCGAAGGTTATACCTCTTCCTGGTACAACGACTTCAGCGACGGGCTCTGCCTCCAGGCGACGCACATGATCTTTACGTACCTGCCCCGCGCCTACGCGGACGGGGATGATATGCAGGCGCGCGAGAAGATGCACAACGCGGCCACCCTGGCCGGCCTGGGTTTCATCAACTCGCTGGCGGCGGCCGCCCACGCCCTGGGCCACAGCCTGGGGGCGGTCTTTCATCTACCTCACGGACGGGCAGTGTCCCTCTTCCTGCCCTATACCATCCAGTTCAACGCCGGGGGCGAGACGCCGACGCGCTACGCCGAGGTGGCTCGCTTCCTGGGGCTGCCGGCCGCCGACGAACGGGAGGGCGCTGCTAGCCTGGTGGCGGCCATCCGCGACCTGGAGCGGCAAGTCGGCCAACCCCTCAGCATCCGGGAAGCACTGCCCGACCTGGCGCCGGCCGACTTCGTAGCGAAGCTGGACAAGCTGGTGGATAATGCCGAGATGGACGCCACCATCGTGGCTAATGCTCGCCCCGTCAGCACCGACGACACGCGCCGCCTGTTCGAATATGCTTTCGAGGGCAAGGATGTAGACTTTTGAGTTACGTAGTTACCCGACAAGATTAGCATTATACCTGACCCAAGTGCAGGTATTATATGACTCACGGACAGAAGGAAACACGGACTTAAATTCCTCTATATTACTTTGTCCCTGTTCCTTTCCATCCGTGAGTCGAAAATCCGGTTGCGGATTGGCTGCGTTACGCGGTAGCTGGGCTACTCGTGGAATTTAGCTCGCAATTGAGCCTTTAGAGGAGATAATACTGTGAATAGCCTGAAAATATCTATCCCCCAGGACGAAATCGCAGATTTTTGCCGGCGCCACCATATTCGTAGGCTCTCGTTTTTCGGCTCTGTGTTGCGAGATGATTTTGGCCCCGATAGCGACGTGGATGTGCTGGTAGAATTCGAACCGGACCACGTGCCGGGGCTTATCCGGCTGGCCGGCATGGAGATCGAACTCTCACAGATTCTGGGGGGACGCACGGTGGATATGAACACCCCCCAATGCCTGAGCCGTTATTTCCGTGACCAGGTGCAAGCAGAAGCGAAGGTGCAATATGTCCAATCGTGAAGAAAATGAAAGTGCTGTCCGCTTACGACACATGCTAGATTACGCCCGTGAGGCAGTTTCTCTGGTACAGAACAAATCACGAGCGGACCTTGATGCCGATCGTCTCCTGAGTCTTGCCCTGGTACATTTGGTAGAAATTGTCGGAGAGGCCGCCAGCCGTGTTTCTAAGGATGTGCAGAGCCAATATTCACAAATCCCATGGCCACAGATTGTGAGCATGCGGAATCGCCTTATTCACGGTTATGACTTTCTTGACTTTGACATCCTGTGGCAAACCTTGACGGAAGATCTGCCAGAACTCATTGCCACACTGGAAAAGATCGTTCCACCCGAAGAAGAAACGTGACCCCATAGGAGACACTATCTCTATGAATGGCTACCTGGGCAAACTTCTCATCGTTGACCTGACCAGCGGCGAGATGCACGACGAGCCGATCAACATGGCCTATGCCCGCCAGTTCATCGGCAACAGCGGCCTGGCGGCCCGCTACCTGTACGACATGGTCGGCGCCGAGACGGATCCCATGGGATCGGACAACCCGCTGATTATGATGACCGGACCGCTGACAGGCACCCGTACTCCCTCTGGCAGCCGCCACGCCTTTGTGGCGCGCAGCCCGCTGACCGGCATCATGGGGGAAGCCAACGTAGGGGGCTTCACCGGCCACGAACTGCGCCGCGCTGGCTACGATGGCCTGATCATCACCGGCCAATCGTCTACCCCCGTGTACCTGTGGGTCAAGGAGGGGGAGGCGCCGCAACTGCGTGACGCCAGCCACTTGTGGGGTCTGGATACCTATGTCACCCAGGCGCGTATCGCCGAAGAGTTGGGCGAAGCGCGCGCCCGGGTTGCGTGCATCGGGCCGGCCGGCGAGAATCGGGTCCGCTACGCGGCCATCCTCAACGCCGACGCTCGCGCTGCGGGCCGTACCGGCATGGGAGCCGTCATGGGCAGCAAACGTCTCAAGGCCATTGCCATGCGGGGCAAGGCCCCGATTCCCATCTTGGAGAAAGAGCGCTTCAACCACGCCGCGCGCCGTGCGCTCATCCGCACCCAGCAGGACTTCGCGGTGCAGGTCCTCAAAGAGACGGGCACCTCGGGCGGCATGGACTACTTTGACATGCTGGGCGATGTCCCCGCCCGCTACTGGACACAGGGGGTCTTTGAGGGGGTGGCCAATCTCAACGGCGGACTCATGGCCGAGACCATCGCCACCGGCCACACGGGCTGCTGGGGCTGCGCCGTCCAGTGCGGTTTTGAGGTCGAAGTAGCCGACGGCCCGTACCCTGTGCCCAAGACTGACGGACCCGAGTACGAAACGCTGTGTTCCCTGGGCAGCCAGTTGCTGATTGGTGACCTGGCGGCGGTCTCCTTTTTCGACCTGTTATGCGATAGCCTGGGCATGGATACTATCAGCACCGGGGGGGTGATCGGCTTCGCCTTTTGGCTGTTCAACAACGGCCACATCACCCCCGAGGAGGCGGATGGGCTGAACCTGGCCTGGGGTGACCCGGCGCCTGTCGTGCAACTCATGCATAAGATCGCCGCCCGCGACGGCTTCGGCGACGTGCTGGCCGACGGCACTCTTTCCATGGAGAAGCGCTACCACCTGCCCGGCATGGCGGTGCAGGTCAACGGCCTGGAAGCGGGCATGCACGACCCGCGCGCCCTGAGCGGCATGGCGCTGGTATATCTCACTTCGCCGCGGGGTGCCTGCCACAACAAGGGCGATTTCTATTTCGTGGAAGCCGGCCACTCCTTCCCCGAATTCGACATCGCCTCCGATGACCGGCATCAGGAGGGCGGCAAAGCGCCCGTCGTCGCCCGGCACCAGGACTACCGCACGCTGGTGGATTGCAGCGGCTGCTGCCAGTTCGTCAATGTGCCGCTATCGGAATTGCCCGAGCTATTCAGCGCAGCCTGGGGCGAGGCGGTATCGTTGCAGGATCTGTACACGGCCGGCGAGCGCATCTTTAACCTGAAGCGCGCCCTCAATCTAAAGCTGGGCCTGAATCCCCGCCAGAGGGAAGTTTTCCCCAAGCTGTGGACGCAACCCCTTGATGAGGGAGGCACCGAGGGCTTCGTCCCCGATTGGGAGGGTATGCTGCGTGAATACTACGACTACCGCCGGTGGGATTGGGACAGCGGCAGACCCCTGCCGGAAAAGTTGCTTACACTGGGGCTGGAAGACATTGCCAAAGATTTGTGGGGCGAGCATCTGGAAACCGCCAGTCCACCAGGTGAAGCGCGTTGATCCTGGTCACCGGTGCCACTGGCTTTCTGGGGCGTAACCTGTGCGAGCATCTGGCGCGGCGGGGCTACCGGCTGCGCGCTCTGGCGCGCCCGACGAGTGATGTGACTTTTCTCGAAGCGTTGGGCGCGGAGATCGCCCTCGGCGACGTGCGCGATCTGGACTCGGTGCGGACGGCGCTGGCTGGCTGCGATATGGTGATCCACGCCGCTGCCCGCTTTCGGCTATGGGGGCCGCCTGAGCTCTTCGAAGAGATCAACCTGTGGGGCACGCGCAACGTGCTGGCGACGGCCTACGCGCAGGGCGTGAGGCGGTTTGTCCACGTTAGCACCATCATCGTCGTCGGGCCGCAGCCGCCCGGCACAATCATTACCGAAGCTACCCCTTATGGTCCCTATCACGGTGACAACTACGCCCGCACCAAGATGGGGGGCGAGCGGCTGGCCCTTTCCTATGCCGAGATCGGACTGCCGGTCATTGTACTGCGACCGGGCGCGCTTTACGGCCCCTGGGGACATTATGCGTTCAACCGGCTCTTCTTTGAAGAATTTCTGCGTGGCTGGCGGGTGCAGGTTCACCAGGGACGGCACGTCATCTTTCCATGTTACGTGGGCGACGCAGCGGCGGCCATCGAGGCGGCGCTCACCCGGGGACGGATGGGCGAAGTGTACAACGTTTCCGGGGAGAGCATCACGCACCATGAGGCGAACGAGACGGTCAGCCGGTTGGCGGGCAAGAGTAGCTGGCGGATTGACGTCCCAGCGAGCCTGATGATCAACCTCGCCCGGCTGCTGGAGTTCATCGCCCTCTTCACTCAGCGCGAGCCTTTCTACCCGCTCAACCTGGTACCTTACGTCTTTGAAGATTGGCACGTGTGCAGCGACAAAGCCAGGCGTGAATTGGGCTTCGAGCCGGTTTCGTTTGAGGAGGGCGCGCGCCAGACGTTGGAGTGGTATGGAAAGATTGGATTTATATAAAGTCGTAGGGTATGGTTGGATTGAGGTGAATGGATGACAGATAATCCCAATACGCTGCGCCGCAGCACGGCCCCCGATGATGCTGCCGTTCTCAACAATTACCCCGGCCGTTATCCCACCGAAGATTGGACGGCTCGCTACTGGGCCGTTACTGAAGAAGGAAACCTGGAGCAACGGCAGGTAAGGCTGCAATTGCCGCGCGGTTTCGGTGACGCCTGCACGCCGGTGACCGTGGGCCACTCCGGCTGCGTGCGCGCGGTGCGGCGTTGGGGCTTTGGCTGTTACCCTGAAATCCTCAACGAAATCGGCTTCGATTTCACCCCGCTGCTCACCAACCCCGAGGATGACACGGAATGGCTATCGCATTATTTCGGCGTGGTCACCTTCGACCTGCCGGGCTATTTCGTCATCGCCAGCCCGGCGCATCCTTTCCTGCTCTACGATCCCGCCGGGACGCTCAAAGGCAGCTATACCCAATGGCGCACTCACCTGGGGGCTCTTTCTTACATGGTGGGCGGCGTGGACGCCGGCTTCGTCCGCCTGCAAGTGGAGAACAACGTCCTATACCAGCAGGCCCTGGCCTACATATTGCAGGCGAATTCGGCTGCCCCCTCAAAAGGGTAGGCCAAAGGCGCGGGTGATGATAGTGCGCACGGTATCCATACCACCGATTTCCAGGAAGGCCAGGGCCAGGCCCATCGTCACCGGCAGGACGGCCTGCTGCCAGGTCAAGGCCACGCCTTCACGGCGGGTCAGCACCAGCACGATCATGGTGTTGATCGAGCCGAGCATCACCAGCACCCCCAACGTGCTCAGGATGACCAGCGGGTAGAGCAGAGGGGGAAGTTCCAGCAGGACCAGGATAATGATCACTCCCCCCGTGGCTACCATAATGGCCAGTTCCTTGAAATTCTGCACCGATGGCGATGCGGCGACTGCATCGCGCCACAAGCTATAATTCAAGACCGGGTAGACGAGAGCGCTCAGCGCCAGACCCTCGAGGGTGCCAGTGGTCAGCCGCAGCCAGTTTTGCGGTTGGTAGAGATGGGGCATGTTGGGGAAAAATGTAAGATATGAGTTGAGGCCATCGACGCCCATGATGCCGATGAAGCCGATCAGGGTCAGAGTTATAGGGATAGAGGGCAACCCACCCGCCCGTCGACGTCCCCACAGCGTCATCAGCGTGAAACTGGCCAATGCGCCCATGTAGATACCGGTGCAGCGAGCACACAAAGGCAATTGGTGCCCGGCGATGTGGAAAGACCTCTCGGGTATCTGGTGGCAAATAGCATATCCCACCAGCCGCGTTTTGCCCAGTACCGTCCAGGGCGGCGATAGCAAAAACGTGCCGATGATCAACAGCGATACGACCAGGAACAGCCAGGCCAGGTGCCCGCGGGCAATCACGCGCGTGTCGTCACGAACAGGGCTATACTCCGTCACGATCCCTCCATTCCAGCAGCCACCTCTTCCATTGAAGCTTTGATATGTGTCACCTCCAATGCAATCTGCCGACGAATAGCAGCGGCCAAAGGATAAAACCTCAGCCATAACCGTCCGTATTGAGTGGTAGAGCCAATGTCGAGGCGCAATGAAACGGATTCCGGGCTCAATTCCTGCAGGGTAAATGCGCCCCAGACGTGCAACCAGGATGGGCTGAGTAATCGGAAGCGGAACGAGGTTTCATCGACTTCGATAAGTTCAAACAGCAGTTCCTGTCTCAGGAAATAGAACTTCTCGTGCGTTTTGAAGCGAGCGCCTACATCCCCAAAATTGCCCTGGACAAACTCGAAGCCAGCGTGAGTAGCAAAGCGATAGCGCTCTGGATGATCTCTGAGCGACAAAAACCAGCCTCGAGCCTGAGAGGCGGAGACGTTGACCAATGTCTGGGCGCTGATGTTTGTTGGAGGCATTCTTAGTTCATCCATAGCCTCTCAAATTCCAGCACGAAGTGGCAACGCGGGTCGCCGTAGCCCATACGCCCCTGGATGTCAAACTCGATATTGCGGTTGGGCAACAAGGTCTTAAACCAAGCGATCCACAGCGTTTCGCAAGCAATACACGCCTGGTCCGTTCGCTCCAGGGCGGCCCGTTTCGACCCCTCCCAGGCCGCGCACGTCATGATGTAAGCGTCGAGGCGAGTTCCCTGGACGCGATAATCCCCTACAAAGCCGGCTGCGAATACATTCTCGATGTACGTGCGCAAAACACGCAGCGCGTCGCTCAGGTCGTCCGCGTGGCGCTTGCCCAACACCTGGAGCATGGTTCGCATCTCGATGCGCCCAAAGGCGGCGCGCACGCGTGCGTTGAGCCGGGTCGCCGTCTCCCAGTCGAACTCGTCGTAGACTTTGAGAAACCATTGGCCGTCCCAGGCCAGCATCAGCCGGGGCAACACGCGCACCAGGTCGGTTGGTTGCAGAGTATAGACATCCGACGTCATTAGGACTCAGCCTGGATCGTCACGGTAATCACAGGGGGGATTATACGCCTGTTAGAATGAAATGTCCACCATCTTTCTTGACGACTTTCACAACCTCGTATATCATATGTTTTGCGAAAGCCCGCCTCGTCTCTGGACCGGCGGGCTTTGATGAGACGTAAAACCGAGGGACACTTATGTTAGACAAGTTGGCGGACGTGGAGGCTCGCTACGAAGAACTGAATCGATTGATGGCCGATCCTCAGGTCGCTACCAATCCCGACTTACTGCGCCAGTACGGCCAGGAAGCGGCCGACCTGGAAGAGTTGGTTCAAACCTACCGTCGCTTCCAAAAATTGACTGGGCAGTTAGCCGAAACTCGCAGTATGCTCGGCGACGGCCTCGAGGATGAGATGCGGGCGTTGGTGGAAGACGAGATCACCACCCTGGAGCAACAAGAAGCAGATCTGGAAGACCGCTTGCGGTTGCTGCTATTACCCAGAGACCCCAACGACGAGAAGAATGTCATCGTCGAGATTCGAGCCGGCACTGGCGGCGATGAAGCAGCTTTGTTTGCCGCCGACCTGTACCGTATGTACAGTCGTTACGCCGAAATGCAGGGTTGGAAAACGCAGGTGTTAAGCAGTCATTTGACTGGTATCGGCGGATTTAAAGAGATCATCTTCCAGGCGCAGGGCCGGAGCGCTTACTCACGCTTTAAGTACGAGAGTGGCGTCCACCGGGTGCAGCGCGTGCCCGAGACAGAGGCCAGCGGCCGCATTCATACCTCTACGGCCACGGTAGCCGTGCTGCCCGAGATGGAAGAGGTGGAAGTGGAAATTGACCCCAACGACGTTCGGGTTGACGTTTTCCGCTCACAAGGGGCGGGCGGCCAATCGGTCAACACCACTGACTCAGCCATCCGGATCACACACTTGCCGACGGGCATCGTCGTTACCTGCCAGGACGAGCGGTCGCAACTTCAAAACCGGTTGCGCGCGATGGCTATTCTTCGTTCGCGATTGTACGAAATAGAACAGGAACGACTTGAGGAAGAACAAGGCGCTGCGCGCCGTTCGCAGGTTGGCAGCGGTGAACGCAGCGAAAAAATACGCACCTACAATTTCCCCCAAAATCGGGTAACGGACCATCGTATTGGTTTCACCAGTCACCGGCTTGAGAGCATCCTGGAAGGCGATTTGGAGGAACTCATCCAGTCCCTCATCGAAGCTGACCAGGCGGCCAAGCTGAAGGAACTCGCAACCGCGTGACAGAAGATGGGCCGTGTGATGCGCAGTACGCAATACGCCGTATGTGTGCATCACACAATTCAGTCCTTCAAACCCTGAAACAGGCCAGCGACACCCTGGCTGCTGCTGGCTGTGATACTCCTCGCCTGGACGCCGAAGTGCTGCTGGCCCACGCCCTGGATCGAGATCGGGCCTGGCTCTACGCTCATCCTGAACAGATCCTCTCTTCGCATCAACTGAGTGTGTACCAATCCCTCGTTTCCTGCCGCGCCAGGCGGGAGCCAGTCGCTTATCTCACCGGTCGCAAAGAATTCTTTGGCCTGGAGTTCATGGTCACTCGCGACGTGCTCATCCCCCGGCCTGAAACAGAACGGCTGGTTGAGTTGGCCCTGCAATGGGTGGCGACCACATCATCCCCACCCATCATCGCCGATGTGGGGACGGGCAGTGGGGCGATCGCGGTGACCCTGGCGGTACATCTGCCTCAAGCTCAGTTCATTGCCACCGATACCTCAGCCGCTGCGCTAGTGATTGCCCAACGCAACGCCGCCCATCACGGCGTTGCCGATCGTGTCCGGTATGTCCAGGGCGACCTGCTGGCCCCGCTAGCCGGGGGGTGGAGGTACAGCTACTTCATCGTCGCTAACCCACCCTATCTCAGGCAGGCCGAGTTGGCCGCAGCCCCGCCCGAAGTGGCCCGCTGGGAGCCGCGCGCCGCTCTTGATGGCGGCCCGGACGGACTGTCTGTCATCCGTCGTCTGCTGGTAATGGCTGCGGACCGGCTGCATCCCGGCGGGGCCTTGTTGGTGGAAATTGGTGCCGGCCAGGGGGCTGAGGTGCTCAAACTGGCTCGCCGCCAGTTCCCCCGGGCGATTGTAGAGATTGCCAGGGACTACGCAGAACGCGACCGGTTGCTCACCGTCCGCCATGCGCGATAACTTGCCAAAGCCCTCCCCATGTGATAGAATACCGCCCGCATGTGCCAAGTTGAACGATGGATGGATGGTGGACGGTAGACAGGGAACAGTAGAATGAAGGATTGGGGAATCAGGGGGCGGGAAATGAGGTGCCGGGTTTCCTGGTCGTCCTGATTGCCAGATCCTCTTCTACTGTCTATCGTTTGTTGTCTGTGGAGATGGGAAAGGAGATAGCGCGACCCCCATGGAAAGTGACATGAATAAATCCTGGCTGCACTCGGTGGAATCAGTGCTTGAGAGCGCCGTGGGCGGCTTGGCCATCTACGGGCTGATCGCTATCCTGTTGGTGGCTATCATCTTGCTTCCCCCAATTTCTGCCGGCGAGCGAGTCCTTAGTTATGGTTATGTCAAAATCCCGACTCAGGAAGGCGGTTCGGTGACTGCCGACGACGGGGCACAGGTGATGGTCTTGCCGGAAGGAGTCCAAAGCAAGACCAAGATCAAATTCAGCCTCATTCCCCGCAGCAGCTTCCTGGAAGGATCCGCCGGCAGTGCCCTGCTGAAAGCCGCAGAAAACATCCCCCTGTGGCTTATTATGAAAAGCCCCTACTACCGCATTGAGTTCCGAGGGCAAGAGCCTCCGACTAAAGTGATCGTTCGCGTCCCTATGCCGGCTGACGCCGACCCCTTGCGCACGCTGGACCTCTATTCATGGAACGGAGAGGTATGGGAGTGGTTGCCCCACTTTATCCCCCCGGGTGATGACTTCATCGAGGCGCAGGTCGACTACTTGCCGCAGTCGTTGGTAGTGATGCAAACTAAACCACTCCAGCCGTCCGTCTCGGCTGACCTGTCGCTGGCGGCTAACGTGCCCGATCAGGCGCGCGATACGGTGGTAGAGATCAACCCGCAGGGCCTCTATCTGGACGCCGATGGCGGGATCCGTGGCGACCCAGGCACACTGCTTCAGCCCGATCAGACCGCTACCTACATCGTCATCCCGACTTTGCGCAACTGGGAAGATAGCGGAGTGGTGCGCAGTGACCTGATTGACAATATGCTGGTGGATACCGCTGCCCGTGAAGAGCATATTCAGCGCATCGTCGAGCTGGTGATGCGTAACGCCTATCCGGGCATTGACATCGACTACCGGGGCAGCAGCCCGGATCTGCGCAACGAATACACCGCCTTCATTACCGAGCTGGCCGACGCCCTGCACGAGAATGGCAAGCAACTTTCGGTGCGGCTAGAGCTGCCGGTACAAATTGCAGCGGACCGCTGGGACACCGGTGTTTACGACTGGCGTGCTATTGGGGCTGTTGCCGATACAGTAAAGATCCCCGTCCCCAGCGACCCCAGCGCCTATACGCCTGGTGGCCAGATGGACACCATGCTCGAATGGGCCGTAGGCCAGGTCAACCGCTATAAGCTGCAATTGCTCGTCTCGACCAGCAGCACCGAGCGGATCAATGGGAGCGAAAAGACTGTACCCTATACCGAAGCCCTGGCCCCCTTCAGTCAGATTGCCGTCGAAGGGGGGAGCACGATCGTCAATCCCGGGCAGCAGGTGACCTTTACCCTGACCGGGCTGCAACAATCCACCGGCATCCAGTTCGACCCGGCGAGCGGCACCTATTGGTTTGCCTACGTGGACCCCAACGGGCAGCAACATACCGTGTGGCTGGAAAACGCGGCCAGCATTGCACGCAAATTACAATACGTGGCCGAATACAACCTGCGCGGTGTAGCCGTGCAGAATCTGCTCGGCGAAGAGAATGACAGCCAGATTTGGGAGGTCATCCGCAAATTCCTCAATCTGGTCATTCCGCCGGTGGAGAGCAAGTTCGCCGTGGTGTGGCGGGTAGAGGACACTTCGGGCGACGTGTTGGCTCAGGGCAGCACGGACTTGACCAATCCCCAATATGCATGGACTGCGCCGGAGGAGGGTGGTGAGTTCGTCGTCGAGGCGGCCATTTCTTCCGATGGGGGCACGACCGACGCCGCACGGGGGAGTGTAGCGTTATTGGTCGCCACGCCCACGCCGACGCCGCCCCCTACGCCGCTACCGACGCCCACTCCTACGCTGGCGCCTCCTACTCCCACGCCGACGCCTAAGCCAGCGCCTAAACCGGCCGAGCAGCCTGCCGCCAAGCCCCCGGCGGTGCAGTCGGCGGTAGGTAACCTGCCCTTCGATTACGGGATCCAGGTAGACCCACGCGGCAACAAAGCGGCCAACATCGGCCACATCCAGACCCTGGGATTCCATTGGGTGAAACTCCAGGTGCCATGGAAAGACGTGGAACCCAGCCCCGGCAACTATCAATGGGGTACTTGGGACGACGTGATCGGTGCTTACAGTGGAGCTGGCATCAAGGTTTTGCTCAGTATTCCTAAGGCTCCCGACTGGGCACGGCCAGCCGGCGACGATCGCAGTGTGGAAGGTCCACCGGCCGACTACAACACCTTTGCCCGATTCTTGGGCGAAGTGACCCAACGTTACAAAGGCCGGGTGCAGGCCA
>JAHELX010000740.1 GCA_024643945.1 Anaerolineales bacterium | reverse complement strand
GCGCAGGTTGCTGAGGGCGGCCCGATCAGTCCGATCAGGCCACAGTAGTCCGGCCAGGGTATCACGACGATGCGGCCGGTTCACGTCGACGGCCAGATAAGCCAGCAGTGCCCGGACCTTGTTGGATTCAAAGTCCGTGACCGCCTGCCCATCCAGCGTCACCTGGAAAGATCCTAGCAGCGAGAGAGACAGGTGTGCCATCGTTTTCGAGCTTAGTGCGACTTCGGAGTAGGGAACGATTTATGAACAGGTTGGGCGACACGGTTGGGCCATCGTTTCCAATTCAATGAAACCCTGGTGTAATGAGATTATATCTTATCCAGGAAGAAGTATCAATCCCCCACATTTCCCCCCCCACGTTCTCCCCACGTTCTCCCCACGTTTGGTTGTTATAATGGGGTTAGCTTGACGCAAATGGCAACTCCAATTTCAGGTCTCATCACCCTACACTATGTCATTCCGGGAGAGTAGGCTGAACACTTACTGCCTGGGACAATAATAGGGGGAGCTATGAGTGGGGAGCAACGATCTTATCTCGCATATATGCTGCGCCTGTGGCAAACTGGTAATGGCGAGGACTCTGTTTGGCGAGCTTCCGTGGAGAGCCCCCACACCGGGGAACGCCAGGGGTTCGCCAGCCTGGAGATGCTGTTTGCGTTTCTCGAGGAACGGACTGGAGTTCACCCTCGGCGCGAGCAGCAGTCGAAAGATGGAGATAAGCCTGATCCTGAATCACAGCACTGCCTGGACCAGAGCCAGGTAGAGAGTGGGTGACGGTCCCATGCTCTTTTTATCAAATTCTTACTAAATTCTTATCAACATGTGCTACATTTTTGGTTATGGATCGAGAAACCGCTAAGCGTCTGACTCGCCAAGAGCCAATCGCCTTCGAGGGTGACCTCAGTCTCAAGCATTTGCAGGCCGAACTGGTGCGGATTGACATACTGATCCAGCGCCAAGTTCAGCGCTGGCGCTTGGCCGGTCAGGACCCGGCCGATATCTTCCGCGGGCTGTATGTCTCTGAAGCCGAAGTGGATGGCCTGTTGGCGCGGCCTTCCGGGGGCAACTGGGGGCAAATGAGTGACCTCGCCCCGGAAGAAGCGGGAGCTTTTGCCCAAGCTGAGGCCCAGGCTGCTCGCCATGCCCAGGCATGGGTCGAGACGGCCCAACACCAGGGCCAGACTCTGCGCTTGATCCATCTGGCGACCGCCTTTGGCCTCGACCATTTTGACCTGGATGCCTTCCTCATTTGCCTGATGCCCACCCTGGATCTCCGCTACGAACGTCTCTGCAGCTATCTGCAAGACGATGTGACCCGCAAGTGGCCGAGTGTGAACCTGGTGCTTGACCTGTTGGGCGAGCCCGGTCCGGAGCGGCTTTTGCGATTGTCCCACTTCAGCGACGATGCTCCCCTGTTCAAGCATCGCCTTCTTGAGCGAATATCTGGGTCGGGGCCGGGCGCCTTTCATCTGCTGGGCCAGGCTCTGGCCCCGGACGAAGCCATTGTCGCCTGGCTTTTGGGTGACTATCAATCCCATGTCGATCTTCGTCCGCACGCAACTCTGCTGCAGCCGCAGGCCGCGGTAAGCCAGGCCGATGAGTTATTGGCGGCGGCAGCCTGGCTGCACCTGGAACGGTTGATCGGTGAGTTCGCCCCGCGCGAAGGGTCGGGACCTGTCCCGCGCGAAGGGTCGGGACCTGTCCCGCACGCAGGGTCGGGGCCTGTCCCGCGCGAAGGGTCGGGACGGCCTATCGTCGTCTTCTATGGGCCCGATCAGACCGGCCAGCAGGCGGCGACCCGGTTGTGTGCGGCCCGCCTGGGCCGTCCGCTCCTGGTGGTGGACTTGAACGGGGTGATCAAGGCCGGCCTCTCCCCCTTGCACGCGCTCCGGCTGGCTCTGCGCGACGCGGGCCTGACCGGTGCGATCCCCTACCTCTTCCATTGGGATGCCTGCCTGGCCGAAGGGGGGACACCACCGCCCGAGGTATTGGCCCAGTTGTGTGCCTACCCCGATTTAGCCATCGTCGCCGGGCAAGCAGCCTGGCAAGCAAGAGGGATTGATCGTGAGCGCCCCTTGCTTTGGTTGGAATTTCCGGCTCCTGCTTACGAGCGGCGGCATGCCCTGTGGCGGCATTTCCTGGGTCAGAGGGAGCTGGACGGAGCGGTGGACCTGGCCTCTTTGGCCGGTCAGTTTGCCCTGACCAGCGGGCAAATTCGCGACGCGGTCGCCTCAGCCGGCGACATAGCCCTTCAGCAGGGCCGCCCGTTACAAAACCAGGACCTCTTCGCCGCGGCTCGTGCCCACTCTAACCCGCACCTGGCCGACCTGGCGCGTAAGATCGTGCCCCGGTACACCTGGGCCGACATCATTTTGCCTGAGGACCAACTGTCCATCTTGCGCGAGATCGTGGCCACGGTGCGGGGACGCCCGCTCGTACTGGACGAGTGGGGCGTCGGGCAGAAGTTGGTCTCGAGTGCCGGTGTGACCGTCCTCTTTGCCGGGCCGCCGGGCACCGGCAAAACCATGGCGGCCGAGATCGTCGCTGCCGAATTGGGACTTGATCTCTACAAGATTGACCTCTCCACCGTCGTCAGCAAGTACATCGGCGAGACGGAGAAAAACCTGGAAAGAATTTTCAACGAAGCCCAGAGTAGCAACGCCATCCTCTTCTTCGACGAGGCCGATGCCATCTTTGGCAAGCGCTCCGAGGTGAAGGATGCCCATGACCGTTACGCCAACATCGAGATAAGCTACCTGTTGCAGCGCATGGAGGCTTACGATGGCGTGACCATCCTGGCCACCAACCTGCGTGCCAACCTGGACGAAGCTTTTACCCGCCGCCTGGGTTTCGCCGTGGATTTCCCCTTCCCCGACGAGGCGGACCGGCTGCGCATCTGGCAAACGCTCTTCCCACCAAGTGTGCCGCGCGCTCCGGAACTCGATTTTGGTTTGCTGGCCCGCCGCTTCAAGCTGGCCGGGGGGAATATTCGTAACGTGATCGTCAGTGCTGCCTACCTGGCCGCCGCCGACAACGGCCAGGTCACTATGAAACATCTGCTCCATTGCACCCGGCGTGAGCTTCAAAAGATGGGCCGTCTGGTGAACGAGGCCGATCTGGCCATTGAATAGCCCATCTATACAGGCAACGATGCACTTTCAGTACATTAACTACCTTTGGGTTCTGGTGACTTCAGCAGCGATCACGGCGGCGCTGGGACTTTACGCCTGGCGCCACCGCGCTGTGTCCGGAGCCCAACCATTTGTCCTTATAAGTATGATGGTAGTCGTATGGTCGCTGGCCAATGCGCTGGAGATGGCAGGTACCGATCTGCCCACCAAGATCTT
>JAHELX010000113.1 GCA_024643945.1 Anaerolineales bacterium | reverse complement strand
AGAGGGAATCGACGGCGCCATCCGCGAGTGCCAGCGTCTCTGCCAGGCGGAGCCAGATCGCTATTATCGCCCCGACCAATACAATAACCCCGCCAACTGGCGCGCCCACTTCGAGACCACTGGGCACGAGATATGGCGCCAGACGGGGGGGCAGGTGACCCACTTCATAGCTGGCATCGGCACCAGCGGCACGCTGATGGGCACTGGCCGCCGCCTCAAGCTTTACAATCCGGCGGTGCAAGTCATCGCCGTGGAGCCGGCGGACGAACTGGCCGTCATTGAGGGCTTGAAGCACATGGAAACCTCTATTGTGCCCGGTATCTACGACCCGAGCTTCCCTGACGGCAAAATTGCCGTCCAGACAGAAGCCGCCCACGAGATGGCGGCGCGCCTGGCGCGCGAGGAAGGGCTGTTTGTGGGCTACTCCTCCGGCGCGGCTATGTGGGCTGCCTTGCAGGTGGCCTGCTCGCTGGAGCAGGGTGTGGTGGTGACGGTGTTTCCGGATGGGGGGGAGAAGTATTTGAGCCTGTGTGACGACTGCGACCGCCGATAGTGATTTTGCTTGATGCGAAATCCCCCCTGCCTCACTATGAGGCAGGGGGGATTTGTGTTTTTCCTGGGCTTATGATCTTACCGAACAATAATCCGTTATGGAAAGGCCGTACAATAATACAATAAGTTATGGTATAATAAACAGAGACCATATCGTAACCTGGAGACGACTGACATGAAAGATGACGACTCCTGGCGGCTAGTTGAACGCAACTACCCGCGCTGGTCGCGCGTTACCGGTCGGGTGACGAAGGTGCTGCGCTTTGGTGCCTTTGTCGAGTTTGACGATGGCGTCCAGGGCATCATTCGCCAGCGGGACCTAAGCTGGGACAGCGAAGCCATACCTCAGGATATTGCGTCGCCCGGGCAGCGCATTGAGGTCGTGGTCGTTGACGTCGATTATGAAAGTCACCGGGTGGAGCTCAGCCGCCGGTTGGTGGAATACGATCCGTGGGGGGATTTCGCCAAGGAGTTCAAGCCCGGCCAGGCTGTTCTCGGCCAGGTGATCCGGGTAATGCCTTATGGAGCCTTCGTGGAGATCACCCCCGGCGTGGTGGGGCTGGTACACATCGGCGAAATCGCACCGTGGTTTGTGGAACAAGTAGAAGACCTTCTCTGGGTAGGCGATGATGTGCGAGCCGAGATCTTGAGCATTGATCCCTCCAAGCGACACGTCGCATTGAGCATCAAAAAGTACCTCAAGCGTCAGGAACGGGAGGCGACGCGGGCCATTATCTCCGAATACGTGAGTCGGGAGCCGGGGATGCAGGTTTCGCTGGGGGACCGGTTGGGGCTAACGGCCAGGCAATTGGAGCGCCAGGTCTGGGGTGAGTCGGAGCAGGCCAAGAGACGTGATCGCCGGCTGGGGAAAATCTTGATCGTGGACGACGAGGAAGCGCTGGCCGACCTTATGGAGCGCTGGATTTACCGCATGGGCTATGAGGTCGAAACGGTTTACAGTGGAGAGAATGGTATCAAGCGCGCTCTGGAGAGTGACTATGGGCTGATTTTTATGGACCTCAACCTGCCTGGTATGGATGGCCTGGAGGCTACGCGGCGTATCCTGACCGAACGGCCATCCAGCCGAATTGTGTTGATCACCGGCGCAAGTCTGGCCGACGAACACAGCGCTGGCATCGAAGCTACGAATCTGGCCTCAGTGTTGCTCAAGCCCTTCACCCCACAGGAGATCCAGGCCCTGCTTGAGCAGTTGGAAAGCGGCGATGAACTTGGCAGGGACCTCGACCTAGCCCAAAGCAAAGACCTGGCGGAGGAGATAGACTTCTTTCAACGGGTGTCGCAGGTGGTCGAAGAACGCGGCACTCTGGTTCACGCCCTGACTTCTGCCCTGGATGAACTGCAGGGGGAGGCAAACGCCACAGCCGGGGCTGTGTTTGAGATGGATCCCGTGACTCAGGCCGTCTCGCTTATGGCCTACAGCGGCGATCCCCTGGCTTTTGAGCAGTCCAGGCATGGTCTGGGTGAGAGTCCGGTTAAAGACGTCATCCTGGAGCGCCAGGTGATCTGGGAGGGTGATGCCAGGGGGCGGGGAGCGGCCCGCTTTCGTTACTTATTGCCCCTGGTCAATTTTGGATCCTGCATCGGGGTACCTATTAAGGCGCAAAACAGCGTTCGGCACGGGCTCTTCCTTTTCCACTCTGCCGGGGGCCATTTTACCTCGCATCACTTGCAGCGCGCGCTATCCACCTCAGTCGTCATGGGGGCAGCCATTGAGCGGCGTATGGTGGAGCGCATGATGCGCTCCTTCCAGCGGTTATTTCTCGTAGGGCAACTCAGCGGCGGTCTGGCGCATGAGGTCAACAACAAGCTGGCAAGCGTCGAATTCCACACCCGAAACTTGCTGGCTGGTTTCGAGCGGCTGGCACGAGAGCAGGCCGACCTGGCCGGCACCTTTCTCTACCGTGACCTATATCGCACCGCTGAAACGATCGCCGATATGAATCGCAGTGTATTGGAGACAGCGCGCATGTTTCGGGCCCTGATCACGGGTGAGGAAGCCCAGTTGATGAATGTGAACGATGTCATCCGTCGCACCCTGCGCCTCCTGGATCCGCTGGCCCGCAAACACCAGGTAGAGTTGAAACCCCAATTGGCGTCCGAATTGCCGCGTACCCTGGTCGTGGGCGTGCGGTTGCAACAGGCTTTCCACAACGTCATCCTCAACGCCATCCAGCAAATTGAACAACACAATGGGGGTGGCCGGGTAGAAGTGAGCAGCGAACACGTGCCCGACGATCCGACCTACCCCATCAAGATTCGCATCGCCGACGACGGTCCGGGTATCCACCGCCAGCACTTCGACCAGGTCTTCACGCTGGGATTTACCACGCGGCGCCAGGAGGGAACCGGGTTGGGGCTGTACATCACCCGCGGCCTCATCGAGTCGATGGGGGGGCGCATCAGTATTGCCGAGAGCGTGATGCTGGTGGGTACCACTTTCTTGATAGAGTTGCCATTGATTGTGGAGCCCCTATCCGAAAAATAGGGGGGTATCCCTATGCCTGCATACTTTTCGGATAGGGGCAAAGGAGATACTTGATGTCTGACAGTCCGATTCGGGTCCTGATCGTGGACGACGAAGAGAGTCTGCGCACCCCGCTGGCGAATTGGCTGGCAGAGGAACACGACTACCATGTAGAAACAGCCGCCAGCGGTTTGGAGGCTCTGGACATGCTGGCGGCAAACGGCTGCTTCGACGTGATTCTGCTCGACTACCTCTTGCCCGCACCTCACAACGGCATCACACTGATGAAGGAGATTCAGGGCCGTTGCCCTGACGCGTCTATGGACTTCATCATCTTCACCGGCTGGGGCCTGGATCCACAGGTGGGCGTTGAGGCGCTCAAGGCCGGTGCTTACCGTTACCTGGCCAAGCCCTTCGACCGGGAGGAACTGGCCATCCTCATTCAATCCATCGTCGAGGTACGCAGAACCAGGGAGAAACTGGAGGCGACGTCCCGCGAGAAAGCCTGGTTGGAAAGCCTGCTCCAGGTGTCGCAAAGCGTCAACTCCACCCTGGAGTTAGAGCAGGTACTGGAACTCATCTTGGACGAGATGAAACGCGTCGTCGTCTACGACAGCGCCTCCATCCAACACATCATCGACGCGGGACTCCAGGTCGTCGCCTGCCGGGGATTCTCCGACCCGAACGAACTGCTCGGCCACGTCTTTCCGCTCGATGAAGAACTTCCCAACTACCAGGTGTGGCGGAGCCGACAACCTCGGATTGAGTATGACTTGCAAGCCGCTTACCACGCCCGGCATGTACGGGGCTGGCTGGGGGTGCCGCTCATCTACTGGGACGAGGCCATCGGCGTTATCACCCTCGATAGCCAGACGCCTGGCTTCTACGATGAAGATGATGCTCGCGTGGCTACGATTTTTGCCAATCAGGCAGCCATCGCCATCGAGAACGCGCGTCTCTTCTCGGAGACTCAAGGGCGACTGGACGATCTGGATAAGATACATCATGCCTCGCAGGTGGTTGCCTCCTCCCTGGACTTGCGGCAAGTCCTGAACGAGGTGGTGGCCCTGGCAGCCGAAGTGGCTGATTCCGACAACGTCAGCGTGGTGTTGGTGGACGACACCGGCCGGCTGAGCGAGAGTGTGGAAAAAGTTACCGACGTTTTCCGGGACATCCCCCCCTTGCACGAACGGGCTCGCCCCAACGGAACAACCCGTCGGGTGCTCGTCAGCGGGGAACCCTTTATCGCGCATCAAATTGAGCCCGAGGGAGACCATAACCCCTATCTAATTCAGGCCGGTGTGGCCTCTTACGTCGGCCTGCCACTCAAAACCAAACGCAAAGTGGTCGGTGTGCTCTTCGTGCACAGTCTTATGCCTGGTGCGTTCCCAGAAGACCGCGTCGCGCTGCTGATGACCTTCGCCAACCAGGCGGCTGTGGCTATCGAAAATGCCCGCCTCTATGACAGAGAGTTCCAACAAGCCAAAACCCTGAAGGCGCTGTTAGAGGTCGAGCAGGAAGTGACTCGAAACATTACCACTCAATCCAAAATCTTGTTGGACAAGATCGCGCATAAAGCGTGTCAGATGACCGGAGCTGATTGTGCCGTCATCTATCCCTACCTGGCCGAGTCCAGGAGGTACGACCTGGCTAATGTCGGTGCGTTTGGCTTGCGGCATGAACTCAAGTACCGGGAGAAGCTGCGCCCGGCGGAAGGTCCCGGGGTATCGTCGCGGGTGCTGAGAGAGGGGCGCATGATCATTTACGATGCTGCCCAGGACGATTCCAACTTGCTTCAACACAGTTTCGTTAGGCGAGAGCATACCCGAGCCTTCGTAGGCATCCGCCTCGACGCCACCGAGCCGGTGGGCATCCTCTTCGTCAACTTTCGCCAGCCCCACCAGTGGAGCGACGACGAACTGGACCTCATCGACTTATTCGCTAACCAGGCCGCGATTGCTATCTGGAATGCCCGCCTCTACGGTCGCACCAGTGAGAAGCTGGAACAAAAAGTGACCGAACTTCAGACAGTGAGTGAGATCAATCAACTCATCACCTCGACCCTTGACCTGAACGAGGTGTTGCCCCTCATCCTGGACAAAGCGATGGAGTTGGTCAATGTCCAAAATGGTCTACTGCAGTTGCTGGACGAGGAGACAGGGGAGTTGATTATCCAGTCGCGAACGGGCGGGACGTTAGTGCCGCTGGAGCATCCCCGCCTTAAGTTAGGAGAAGGGATCACTGGCAAAGCAGCGCGAGAGAAACGCTCGATCATCGTGCACGACGTCACCCAGCCACCCTGGCAGGATATTTACCGGGAGTTTTGGGCAGGGACGCATTCGGAGCTGGCGGTGCCCCTCTTGATCGGCGAGCAGTGTATTGGCGTGCTCAACCTGGAGCACCCTGAGCCGGGTTATTTCAGCGAAGATGAGCGGGAGATCATCGAGGGCATGGCGGCCCAGGCCGCCATCGCTATCCACAACGCCGGATTATATGACGCCATTAAGCGCCGCAGCCAACATTTGCAGGCGCTCCATGAGGCCAGCAAGGCGATCGCAGCCGGGTTTGCCGCGAAGCGAAAGCAGGTCTTGGATCGCATTGCGGAGCAAGCCGTGGAACGTATCACAGGTATCAAAGGTCCCAAAGCGATACGCGGCGCTATTGTGTTGTACGATGAAGTGACCAACGAACTTCAGCTTGAGAGCGTCTATCCGCCCCAGGCATTACCGGAGTTTCAATCCAGGGCGGGCGAGAGGAGATCTCTAGACAGCGACAAAGCGCCCAATGGCAGGATCGGTATCACTGGCCGGACTGTTCTGGAAGGGAAGCCCCAACGGGTCAAAGATGTCGGGACCGACTCTGACTATATAGAGATCAATGCCACCACCCGGTCAGAGCTGGATGTGCCCTTGCTCGACGGTAGCAAAATCATCGGCGTGTTAAGCGTCGAGAGTGACCATGGGGGAGCGTTCGATGAGGATGATGAGCAGGCATTGCAGGCTTTGGCTGATCTGGCGGTGATCGCCATCAAGAATTCAGGGCGAGCAGAGCAGCTTAGTCGTACCAATGCCGTGGCTTTGATGGGTGCCTGGGGAGCCGATGTTGTCCACGACGTCAACCGGGAAGTCGGTGCTATCCGCCGTGCTATTTTCGGGCTCCAACAGCGCGCTGATCTTGCCCCCGCAGTAAAGGAGCGTTTGCAGGATATAGATCACTACACCGGCCGCCTTGCCCTGCCAGAACTTCCAGAGCAGGCCCCTGAATCGGGACGTGTTTTGGAATTCAGGAACGCGCCTCTCCTGGACGAAGTAATCCGGGCTGAAGTACAGGATCTTCAAGCGATTCATCCTTCGGTCACCTTGCGACTGGAGCCGAATTGTACAAACATCAGGGTGGCCATCCACGAGCAATGGTTGCGGCGCTTGCTGCGGCATCTCGTCCACAATGCGGTCAAGTCTTTCCTGCCCAACCAAGAGACGCGGCTGGTGACCATACGCACCGCGGTTCAAGGCTCTATGGCCGAGGTGCAGGTGGAAGACACAGGGCAAGGCGTCCGGCCGGAGATCATACCCATACTCTTCCGGCAGCCGATTCCGCATGAAGACGGGCGCCTGGGGCGGGGGCTGCTCCTGGTACATTTTCTGGCGGAGCAACATGGCGGATATGCGAAATTGGTCGGGACCCAATCGGGAGAAGGTGCCTGTTTTGCCTTCGGCATACCGCTGGCTCAACTGGCGGCAGACTCTCGTTGAAAGGGGCCAGTTGAAGAGGCAGGTAACTACTCAGCCAAAAGGTGCAACGCACTTTGCTGCAATGTCACAGCGGCTTGCTTTGACAGGACGTGCTTGAGGATACGGCGCAAGTGCGTTGCACCTGGGCCAGCCTGAGCAGTTACAGAGGCAGAATAAATAAATGGCAAAGCGATGCACAGCTCGGGTATTGGTCATAGATAATGACCCCCGAGTGGGGCCAGATTTACAAGGGATACTTGAACCGCTGGGGTATGAGGTCCAGGTCGCGCAGGGAGCTGGACAGGAACTGCTGGACCAGGCGATGACCCTTGCCCATAGCTTCCGCCCTCACGTGGCCATTGTGGATGTCCGCCTGCTGGATGAATACAGCGACGATCGCAGCGGCCTGGTACTCTTGAATAGTTTGCAGTCGGCACGTTCCATTCTTTACTCAGCTTATCTAAGGCCGGAAGTGACCCGCGAAGCTCACCACGGGGCCGCCAGTTGGGTCAGCAAGAGCGAGTCGCCACAACGATTGCTGGACGAGGTGGCCAGGGCAGCTCGCGAGACCTGCCGAGGAGACCTTCGCCTGCATCGCGCTCCGGCTCTGAGTTCTGAGCGCGTTGTGGAAGCACTCTTCGGCCCCGACAGTGATGTGCCTTTTGACATGGTAGAGGACGTCCTGGGCCGACTCTTTCCCGATAATAACGAGCTATCGCTGGAGATCTTAGGGACGAAAGTAGTCACCCCACGCGCTGTTCCGCGGGGACGTTCGGTCGTCTTGAAGGTTCACCCAGATGATCTTGAACCTGTCGTCGTAAAGCTGGCGCCAACCAGGCGCATCCGCGATGAAGAGAGGAATTACCAGGAACATGCAAGGGGGCGCCTGGTCGGGCAGTTTTATGCCCAGTTGGAGCGAACCGTCGAATTCTGGGACTTGGGAGGAGCCACCTACAATTTTTTGGGTTCGTCTTTGAAGGCTTTGCCTTCCTTCACCGACTTCTATCGAAACGAGAAAGGTCCCCTGGGTATCTTGAGGCCTCTGGCGCATTTCTTCCAGGAAGTGTGGGGCAAGTACTACGCTCAGCCTCTACAAGAAAGGTCTATCCCCCTTTTTCAGGTCTATGATAGGGCATTGCGCCTGAAGGAACGCTTAGAGAACTTCGGCCATCAAGGGGAAAAGTGGGCTTTCCCGGGCCTGTCTGTCTCGTTGACAAATCCGGTGCCTTGGGTTCTTCGCCATGCCAATGACAGCCTGATCCCTGAATCTCGCCAGGCCATCACGCATGGCGATCTGCACGGGGAGAACCTCTTCGTGGACTATGAACATGCCTGGGCCATTGACTTTGAGCGAACCGGTCCGGGCCACATTCTGCGGGATTTCGTAGAGCTGGAGGTGGATATGGTTACCCGGCTGGTTTCGTTTCCCGAGCATGGCCTTTCCCATCTCTACCAACTGGCGGTTGTCCTGGCGGAGCCTTCGCTACCTGCGACGCCATTCCGGGCCTCAGCGCAGTTGCTGGCAGAGCCTGAAACCCGCAAAGCCTTGGGCGTCATCGCCGGCTTGCGGCGCCTGGCCTACGAAGTGGCCCCTTACCGAGATTTCCGGGAGTACCTGTGGGGGCTTCTGTTAGACACCCTCTTTGTGGCCACGCTGGCTGCAGAAGGTGCCCCTCAGCGAGAACGAGCACTGCTGCTGGGAGCTGTGCTGTGTGAGCGTCTTCGGCATTGGGGAGGTGAATGGCCGCCAGGAGATTGGCCAGCCACAGGGGAGAGTCAGACTACAGGGAACGATCCTAAAGTTCCCGCTGATGGTCAGATGTCAAGGCCAGGATAATCGCTTCCTCCAGCGTTGGCGGGGTTCGCTTCTTGGGGAAAATGATTTCCCCTTCCAAAGCTTTCCTCACATCTTCAGGATCGGAATACGGGCGACTGGGGTCGAGGACGTATTCCAGTGGCCCCTCCGGGCCAAGCTGTTTCACATAGCCCCACTGATCGGACACGACCCGCCAATGCTGAACCGCTTTCAAGGGATGTCCCTCAAAGACCTTCTCCGTCGCCACTTCCGCCCGGATTTTGAGACTCAGGCCGGCCTGATCGGTGCGCGAGAGCTCCGCCACCCGGGTCACCACCGCTTCATATGCATACCTTCCGGTTTTGACCTGGATGCGTGGCCTGGCCGCCCGCTCGACCAGGTACAACAGGCGGGTTTCGTCCCAAAAGACCGGCGCTGGGAAGGTGCTGGAGGACCAACGTCCATAGGCGTAAACGTTGTATAAGCCTGCTGCCAGCACCTGGGTGGTAAAAGCCAGGCCTATCGCCGCCAGTACTTTCCAACCCATCGGCTGCATGAACTCTGACCTTGCTCCTCTCAAAACCCCCAATCCCCAGGCTACCCCCAGCATGCCCCCCACCAGCGCGAATACCAAAAAGCCCGCTCCGCCCAGGTGCAACAGGCCGGCTCGCAAACGGGGCGAAACCCGGCCGGCCAGTTCATACACCCAGAGGGCATCCCGCCCGCGGAAGAGGAGGAACAAGCTGGCCAGGCTCAGGAGCAGGGAGGCAGACAGGACACCCGTTTCAAAGGCAGGCCGCTTAAAATCAAAAGCGCTCCAACTGACCCATGGCAGCAGGAGCGAGACCAACGCTAACCAGCCCCAAGGGCTGCGGAGAAAAAAGCGTTTGAGGTGTTCTTTCAAGCTGGCCTGGGTCCAGGCGTACCAGGCCCGGTTGTCAGCGCCGCAGCGGGGACATCGCTCCGGCGGGGCATTGGCCAGGGCGGCGCGACAGGATACGCAGCGGGTGGCAGGGTGGCTTCGATCAAACAAGGCTATTCCATCCAGTGTTGCCTGCGGGAGGCAATCGAAATAGTAGTCTCGCTCCGGGTCTTGTAGCTCTCTACCGCGTAACTCTCTTTCGCGGCGACTATCTCGCCTTCTTTTGCGGCCTCAGCCTTGCCCTGGTCAGCCTCGGGCGTGCCATTGGTGGATGCCTTCTCTATGGCAATGTACTGGGGCGTGCCTTCGCGGCTCATCTTGATGATCTGTCCCCAACGGTCCGCCTCGACCCTCCAGTTTTGCAGTTGCCGCAGCGCTTCTCCCTCCGGATCTGGTTTGACCTCCGTCTCCGTGTTGACCATTAAAATAACGCCGGCATCAGCGCTGCGCTCCAGGTCAGCGATGGTAATTTCCACGGGTCCATCTTTACCTGTCGCCTGCCGTATCTTCGCTCGCAAACCATCCTCAATCACTCTCAACAGGCGTCTTTCCTGGGAATAGATAGGCTGGGGCATCTCTCGATTCAACCAATTGCCGTAATCGTGCCCGGCCATGAACAAGGCGGAGAGGGTAACGTTGACAAAGGTCATGGCCAGCAGGATGGTGGTGATGACCCGCACCAATCCTTCGGTGGATCCCGCCTCCGGTGTGGCCTTGCGCGCTTCGAGCATGAAAACCAGGGCCAGCCCAAAGACCAGGGCCAGGACAAAGGCGATTACCGTCAACAAGGCCAGCGAAGGCCTGAAGCCGCGCCCCACCCTGGCCAGGTGATCATACTGCCACAGCGAGTCCTTCAGGGCATATAGAAGGGCGAAGTTGACAAAGATCAGTAAAATGGCCAGGGGGATACCGATGCGCTCCGAAGCGACTGGCGTGAAATCGATAACCGCGGCTGCGACGACAGGCAGCACGAAAGAAATGAGCGCCAGCCAACCCCAGGGGAGGCTGTGGAAAAAGAAGCGGCTGAAACGAATGAGGCCGCTCTGGCTGGCCCAGGCATGCCAGTGTTCGTTGCTCTGCCCGCAACGGGCGCAAACAAACGCTGGCACTTCCGGGCGGCGGTACAACTGTGCCAGATCTGAAGCTGCCGGGGGTGGTACATTGCCCACAGGCGTTCTCGATCCCGCCTCTTGGCCGCCTTCGAGGTCGGGCGGTGCAGCTCTCGCCGCTTCTCTTCGTTCATCTGCCTGAAACTCTTCACGCCAGGTGGGTGTAGTAGCCGCCGATGTTCCCGGCTCAGTTGTTGCTCTCCCTTCAAATGGAAGCCAATATTCCCCCCGGCACGATACACAGAGTGGCATAGGTCACCTCGCTTTGCTTGACACAAGCACTGGTTTCCTGGTAGCTCAGGCTTTTAGATATTTCTCACTAACCCGACATATTTTCCGACGATTGTTAACTCAGCATTCTCATAAATTCTAATCCTGCCGGCCTGAATATCCGGGGCATAAAGATCCTGAATTCCCTTTATGTTTGCACCACTCGGTATAATCACCAGGTGCTCGCTCAAAGGGTTGCTGGATTTAAGAAACCAATGCTGCAGGTCTGCATGTTCTTCATAGTGATAGTATTGCTTAAGCACACTCTGGGATTCTGTGAGTGTGGTAACCACCGCGGCTGCAATCTCTCCCATCTCAATGGCCGGCTGCTGGCGGATAAGCGCGATATCCCCTGACAAAATGCCATGACCTTGCATACTGTCGCCCATCACCTTCACACCAAAGTCGGCCCCATTACGATAATTGTCGCCCAAGAGAAAATAATCTTCAATGTTTTCATCTGTAATACGGCCCAGCCCGGCAGCGATGTCGCCTATTATCGGTATCTCGGTCGGTTTGGGACGCGAAGGTTGAGATGGCTTTGGCTTAGCACCGGACGGTGTTCTCTCTGCATCTCTAATGGAAGCCTCTGTGGCTAAAACAATTTCCTCCTTAATCCGCTCTTGTAGGGACTTCATGGGTTTGGACCGATCATGAAGGGGAAGGTCACGGATTGCGTCTAATGCCTTCTGCGCTGCTTCCAGAGTACCAGGCCAGTTTTCCTCTTCTTTATAGGTTAATACTCTGCCAAAATAGGCCAGACTTTCGAAATCAGGATCTCCCCAACGTTGTAAAAATTTGGCCCCTTGCTCAAAATGGTCAATTGCCTCACGATAATTTTTTTGGCCCAGATGTATCGCGCCCAAAAGAATTGAGACCAATCCCTCAGTCTTCTCTACTCTCATAACGTTTCTACCATCACCTCGAAGCTTGGTCACAATCATTGTGATATGCTCACAGCAATTCCTGACTTTATTCCAGTTGGGCTTTTCTCTCACGACTGTCTTTATGACTCTGTGCCAATAATGTAAGATCGCATCCGGCAACTCGGGCTGTTCACCTTGAAGAGATTCGAGGAACTTGAGGATTTCATAACATGCTTGTTCGGACATCGTTGCTATTATTCCTCCCCCGATCTTCAGATATCCTACCTTGCTAGAGACTGTCCGAGTGAATTACTCACCCACTTCAGCCGAACCATTTCGACCAAACTGTTGATGGATCATGAAACCTTGCCGATTCATTTCACCGTGTACCCTCATAAAAGTCTCAAGATCATTCACTGAAGCAAAGCTACGGGCCAGTTGTCCCAGTACAACTCTGACCAATCGAGGATCGGAGGGACGGCCATCTATTTGCAGTGATTCCAGTATACACCGGAAGAAAGCAGCTTGTGCTTCTGCCTTACTGCAACCTTCCATAGTCAGTTTCGTTGCCTCAGCTTTGGCGTTGATCAAAATAGCCCTGGCTTTCAATCGTGCGATTTCTAGATCACCTTGCGCTTCCAGTCTCGCTGCTTCCAGTTCACCCTGCGCTTCGAGCATTTTGGCTTCCAGCTCACCCTGAGCCTTTAACATTCCAGTTCGTAAATCTCCTTGCCCCTTCGTCTCTGCCTCAATGAGCCCGATCTGTTGTGCCCACGGCGCACTCCAGCGCCTGAGGAGCGTGTCTTCTGCCCCTTCTGGAAACTCAATCTTCCCAATATCCACACCA
>JAHELX010000739.1 GCA_024643945.1 Anaerolineales bacterium | reverse complement strand
CCACCAGGCGCCCGGTCATTTCGATGATGAAAGCCACTAAGTGCCAGAGTGCCACAAAAGGCCACAAAATCCATGGTGTTTTCTTCTCTACGCTCGACATCATATTTCCCTCCTGCCCGGCGCCAGGCTGGGGCAGCCTTTTCCCCAGAGGGGACCTATGGGCCAGGCTGCCCAGGCCGGCTCGAACCTGTCCCAGTGCCGGGAATTGAGCCGCCAGCCGGATGTGGGGCAGCCTTTCCAGGCTGCCCAGGCCGGCTAGCCCACCCATAGGTCCCCTGCGGGGATAGGTCCCCTCTCCCCTGTACAGCCCCATGGGGAGCTTTCCCCTGTGCAGGGGACCATTGGGCGCTCGGGACCGTGGGTGGGGAAAAGCCCTCCCCACGACTGTTCAGACAGTTTCTTAGCTTGAACCCGAGTATATCACATCTATCCCGTGCTTACAACAAAGGGGGCATTGCACTTTGACGTAGCCCCCTTTCGAGTTTTCTCAGAGTCCAAACCTTTTTCAATGCTTGCGGATAATATATCATGTAGAGGGCCCTCACCACCCATCGAGGAGAAGCGAATGAAGCAACAAGCAGCCATCGCCCGGCTGAAGCGGGGCGACATCGGCGGCCTGGAGGCACTGGTGCGCCAGTACCAGGTGCAGGCGGTGCGGACTGCCTACCTGATTACTCGCGACCGCCCCCTGGCCGAGGACATTGTACAGTCAGCCTTTCTGCGGGCCTACGAGCGAATCGAACAGTTTGACGCAGACCGGCCCTTTGGCCCATGGTTCCTGCGGAGCGTGGTCAACGACGCCGTCAAGGCGGCCGTCCGCCGTGAGCGCCAGGTCTCCCTGGAGGCTGGCCCCGAGGGGGGCGAGACATCCCTGGCCGATCTCCTGGCCGATCCAAATCCCGACCCTTTCGAACTGGCCGAGAGGGCAGAAACCCGCCAGGCTGTCTGGGACGCCGTGGGGCTACTCCCGCCAACGCAACGCGCTGCCATTGTCCTGCGTTACTACCTGGATCTAAGCGAGATCGAGATGGCCCAACAACTGAACCGCCCATCAGGCACGATCAAATGGCGGCTGCACGCGGCGCGGAAACGGTTGCGCAGGCTGTTGCGTCCCCTGGGGTCAGCCGAACCAAAATTGGGAAGCGAGAAGTGAACTGATGGCTAGGACTTGTTTTCCCCTTTGCCTCCCGACACGAGACATCAACGTGTTCCATATGGGGTACAGGAGGTAACCCAATGACAGAGCAGCAAGTCACGCATATTCTGGAAGAAATCGCGGAGCAGGCGGTGCCCGCCCATCTGGACCTGTGGCCGTCGATCCGGGCACGCTTGCAGCCTGAACAACGGCCATCGCGCTGGGCGCATGCCCTGCCCGCCACTCGCCTGGGTTGGGCTTTTCTGATCTTGACCTTGTTCCTGGCTTTCGGCGCGGCGGTCTATGCCGTGGCTCCCATCCTCAGCCGGGTCTTCCAAATGGAAGCCGGGCTCCAGTATGTTGAGCAGGCCAACCTGGGCCAGGAAGTTGACCTGAGCCAGACAATAGACGGCATTACCGTTACGCTGCAACGGGTCTACGCCGACGCCAATCGCATCGTCGTCGGTTATTCGGTGAAGGGCCCCGAGTACCTGCCGGATAATCATACCCTCGGGCCGGCGCGGGTGACGCTAACCGACGCCGCCGGCATTGTCTTTCCCGAGTCGGTCGGCTATGGAGTGACCGGCCAATCCGATATTCTTCAGGTCTCACTTCGCCCCCGCGAAGGGGTTTACGTATCTACTTTCGATGCCTCCTCCGTGGAAGGCGAACCCGCAGCACTGGATTTGCACCTGGTCATGGACGTGGAGACCAATGTCGTGCCGACACCGGTGCCGCCCACCCCTGGCGTGTATGCGGATAGAGGGCCGCTGGAGCCGGTGACACCGGTAGCCAGGACTGGTCCCTTTACCTTTGACTTCAGCCTGCCCTTTATCCCCGGTCGCACCCTCGAGCTGCAACGGACAGTGGAGGCCGCCGGGATTGCCGTGAGGTTGGAGCGGGTCGTGGTCACCCCCTCGGAGACGCGGGCCATCTTGTGCTTCGACCCGCCGGATGGAAAGAGCGAGGAGTGGCTGCCTGTGGTCACTCTATCCACCGCGGGGCGGAAGGCTTACATCGCGGGCCCGGGAGCCGAGCGGATTTATAATTTGAATGGCAGCGCAATCACCACGGTGGGCCGAATTGGGGAGGGGACCTGCTATCGCTACAGTGTATTGGCCCCCCTCGACGACCAGAGCGGGGAATGGATGCTGACCGTTACAGAACTGGTGGGATTCGACCCGGGGTACAAACCGGGTGAGCAGAAGCGGCTGGCCGGGCCGTGGGTCTTTCGCTTCCGCCTGCCGTAACGATTCAGGACGTGAAAGCACAGCCGGGGGCCTCGCGCCGTGCTTTTCTATGGGCTCATGTTTAGAACTGGTGCAACTGTTCGCGGTGGACAACAGTCTACCGCCTCATCGCCGGACAGTCGTCCGGCGAGAGCACTTGTGCTCGACATGAGCATTTTTATTTGAACAGGCCAGACAGGAACCGTAATGATATCGGGGAACATTGCCGGACTCGATTCCGTCTTATGAGCGAGTGGTGTAACATTTTGGGCCTCTAAATTGAATATATTATACAGGGCCCTACCTATTGTCAGCTTCGGTGAGGAAGGTATGAATCAGACGGATGCGGGGACAGCCAGCCGGACCCGGCTCAGACAGTTCATCCAAGAGGAAACCGCAACTCTGTTGGAGACGCTGCGCTACTACGTGATACGGGCAAGGCTTGCCGATGCTCAGGGTGCGACATTAGCTGCGGTGGAGTTGCTGAATGAGGTCGTCGTCGAGGCGCTCGAACATGCCGACCGCTTCAGGTCGTCGGGCCAGCCTATGGCCTGGCTGTTGGGCATTGCTGCTAACCTGATCAAACGCAAGCAGGCGGAACGCGCAACCCGTAACCGCCGTGAGCCCCTCGTGCGTGACCTATATCTGGACGCTCAAGACACCCTGAGCGAGGACGAGCTTTTTGATCGGTTGGCTGCACTCACCGTGGCGGAACCGGCGCAGGATTGGGAATCAAACCAAGCCGCGTTCGCGATCCTGGCCCACGTATCCAAAACCGATCAGCATATCCTGCGACTGGCCGTGTTACATGATCTGACTGGCGAGGCGTTGGCGCAGGAACTTGGAGTTACGCCCGGCGCGGCGCGCGTGCGGCTTCATCGCGCGCTCAACCGGCTGCGCGCTGCCTGGCCCGCGCCAGAACAAGAATAGAGGGATGAGGGCGATGAATAAGCAAGAGGCAGAAAGGGCGCGTCAACTCGCGCGGGAGAAGGCACTTTAC
>JAHELX010000738.1 GCA_024643945.1 Anaerolineales bacterium | reverse complement strand
GCATCTGCAGAATCGCCTCTTTCTCGCGCAGGTCGTACTCCGCCTGGCGCGGGATGAAGACCCGCTCGGCCCCCCGCCGGCGCAGCTTCTCCACCACGAAGGAGCCCAAAAAGCCCGCGCCCCCCGTCACGCACACCCGCCGCCGCTCCCAAAACTCCCCGGGCTCCGGCCACCGTCCATTATCCATCAGCTTCCTCCTTGCTTGCATCCTCGCTTGCGTCCTCGCTTGCGTCCCTACTGCCTACTGCCTACTCCTTACTTCCCGCTGGCGTTCCCCCTCCATGTTTTCACGTTTTCAGGTTGGAACGTTTGAAGGTTTGAACGTTGCCAGGCTTCGCCCTGCCTATAGGGGGCCTTCGGCTCAGGCTCCGCCCGAAGGGTTGGGACGTTTTAGCGTTTGCCACTAGGGTCCCCTTTGGGAAACCTTTCAACGTTGCAACGCG
The DNA here is from genome assembly GCA_024643945.1 of Anaerolineales bacterium. The sequence continues at coordinate 2,930 of JAHELX010000738.1, read as the reverse complement.
CCGTGGTTGACAATCCGGGTATTCTGTCTTACAATTCGATCAAGAATGTAAGACGCAGGAGGTGCGATATGGTGACCAGGTTGTCGTCCAAAGGGCAGGTGGTCATCCCCAAGGCAGTCAGAGAGGCGCTGGCGCTGCACGCCGGTGTAGAATTTGACGTCCGGTTGGAAGGGAACAAGATCATCCTGGAACCGCTGACCGGCTCTCCGGTCGATGCCCTGTACGCCAAGTATGCCGGCGTCGATCTCCTGGGTGGCCTGGAGGAAGAACACCGGCAGGAGGTTATCGATGACGCCGAGGTTCGTGCTTGACGCCTGGGCCATGCTCGCCCTGCTGCAAGGGGAAGAACCGGCCGCTTCTCGGGTCAAAGCCTTGCTGGCTGCAGCCGGGTTGGGCGAGGCTGAGCTTTGTATGTCTATCATCAACCTGGGCGAGGTAGTGTACTGCATCGGCAAAAGCCAGGGTGAGGAGGCGGCCTGGGAGACCCTGGACCAGATCCGCCGCCTGTCGCTGACCGTGATCCCTGCTGGCGAGGCGGCGGTCTGGGCTGCGGTACGCTTCAAGATCCAGTTTGCCATCTCGTACGCCGACGCCTTTGCGGCCGCCACCGCCGGCGAGCTGAAGGCGATCCTGGTTACGGGTGACCCCGAGCTGTTGGCGCTGGCGCCCGGCATCCCCATCGAAAAGCTGGAACGTTGAAACGTTGGAACCCGCCAACCCTTCATCCTTCCAACTTCCTACGCCACATCATCAAAAGCCATGCCAGTGCAACATGCCCTGAAAGAAAGTTTCGAGCGAAAGTATATGGTCGAGGCTATTCTCGTATGAGCGATATACCTGCTCCTGTTTGTGGCGAACATCAGGTCAAGAAAGAATGGCGCAAAACGACCTTCGAATACCGGGATGATGGCATCACCGTTCGCGTTCCCAACGTCTACGCCTGGGTTTGCCCGGAAAACGGTGAGGCATCCTTCACCCCAGAGACAGTGGATGAACTCATCACGACGGTACGCGAGTTGATACAAGTCGCCCAACGTGCTCAAGAACGTCGTCCCGTTCTGACCGACTACATCGTTTCAGTGGGGAGATAGCTGACGGGTCTGAGGTGCTGATCGCCTCAGGCCGGGTCCGTCCCTTGAGTGAGAACCTGCAGCGCAGAATTATCCCTGGCGTTACACTGGCTGAGGTCCGGACGATCCTGCGCCGGGCGCCCGGCCCGACTCTCAGTGAAATCATCCTTCAGCAACGCGGAACCCGCTTATGACGGACTACCCCCGGGTCAAACGATACGCCGATGAACCAGGCAGTAGTTGGATCGTGCAGATCACAGACCCTCACGCCTCCTTACTCCCTTACTCCCTTACTCCCTTACTCCCTTACTCCCTGCTTCCTACTCCCTACTTCCCCCTCCATACTCCCCACCTGGTCTTCCCACCGGTGCCAGCCGTCGAAGCGTTCCTTCAAGATACGCCGCCCGGCGCCCGGCGCCGGCAGGCCGGCCAGCTCCATATCGGCGTCCACCATCACCCGGGCCAACTCCCGGAAACACACCCGCGGCCGCCAGCCCATCTTCTCCCGCGCCCGGGAAGCGTCCGCTAAGAGGTAGTCCACCTCGGTCGGCCGGAGATAGCGCGGGTCGATGCGCACGTAGTCGTGCCAGTCCAGCCCGGCGTAGCCAAAGGTCTCGTCCAGGAACTCGCGCACGCTGTGCGCCTCGCCGGTGCCGATGACCAGGTCATCCGGGGTCTCCTGCTGCAGCATCAGCCACATGGCCTCCACGTATTCGGGCGCATAGCCCCAATCCCGTTTGGCCTCCAGGTTGCCCAGGTACAGGTGCTGCTGCCGCCCGGCCAGGATGGCCGCCAGGCCGCGCGTGATCTTGCGCGTGACGAAGGTCTCCCCCCGCCGGGCCGACTCGTGGTTGAACAGGATGCCGTTGGCGGCGAACAGGCCGTAGCCCTGGCGGTAGTTGCGCGTCATCCAGTAGGCATACAGCTTGGCCGCCGCGTAGGGGCTGCGCGGCGCGAAGGGCGTCGCCTCGTTCTGCGGCGGCGGCGCGCTCCCGAACATCTCGCTGGAGGAGGCCTGGTAAAAGCGCGCTTTCACGCCGCTCTTGCGCACCGCCTCCAGGAGGCGGATGGTCCCCAGGCCGGTCACGTCGCCGGTGTATTCGGGCATGTCGAAGCTGACCCGCACCTGGCTCTGGGCTGCCAGGTGGTAAATCTCGTCCGGCCGGACGTTGTAGATGATGTCCAGCAGGCTGCCGGTGCTGGTCACGTCCCCATAGTGCAGGTACAGGCGCACCTCCACGCCGTTGTGCGGGTCGCGGTACAGGTGATCGATGCGCCGCGTGTTGAAGGTGCTGGCGCGGCGGATCAGGCCGTGTACCTGGTAGCCTTTGCTGAGTAATAGCTCGGCCAGGTAAGAACCGTCCTGGCCGGTGATGCCGGTAATCAGTGCTTTTTTCATGCCAATCGCCCGCCGTCCGTCTTCTTTTGCTTGTAGGCAACGACCGCCTGCAAGACCTCGTCCAGGGAGTATTGGGGCCGCCAGCCCAGGAGTTCAAAAATGCGCCTCGTATCCGGCACCCGGCGCTGCATATCTTCGAACCCAGGCCCATACGCTTCGCTGTAGGGCACCTGGACGATGGGCGACTGGCTGCCCGTCAGTGCCTTGACCCGCTCCGCCAGCTCGCCGATGGACACTTCCTCGCTGCTGCCGATGTTGTACACCTGGCCCGGCGCCTCAGGATGGCGGGCCAATCCCATCAGGGCCTGCACCACATCCCGCACACCACAGAAGCAGCGACTCTGCGTGCCGTCGCCGTAAACGGTAATCGGCTCGCCCTGGAGGGCCTGGTGCACAAAGCGCGGGACACCATCCCATAGCGCCCCGTGCTGCCGGTCGACAAATTGTCTATCACAAGCACG